>JAPVXR010000020.1 GCA_027214385.1 Cryomorphaceae bacterium 1068
CCATTCAGGAAAGTAGCTACGAAAACTTGATTTTCACCTTCAGCTCCTTCTACTTGGAGCGTGAAGCTGTCATCGATTCCATCGCTCTTACAAACAGTGGTCGGACCATCTACGGTCAGTTCTCCACCTACGGCGGTGCACTCACTATCAGAAGAGCTGAGGCTACCTGCTTCCAAGAGTAACGCGCTATCGAATAATGCATCTCCTCCGTCAGCAATCACCCATCTTATTGTATACGATTCGCCTGGAGTAACGGTGAACTCACCTTCTAGTGATATAGTGCGTCCGTTGTACTCATGGTTCAGCCCGCCTTCGTTGTCCACATAGTAGGCACTATTATCCAGTCCTCCTTCAGGGCATCCTTCTTCACTCCATATATTATCTTCGATTGAGCCCGAGTTTATGGTATTGGATGTAACCAATAAATCGGTCCCGGGAACCAAAGCAATATTTTGATTGTCATATTCTCCTCCGTCGACAAATACGGCCATCACATCAGAGAATGGTGAGCACACATAAGCACTGTAATCTTCTGATGCGAACAAGTATGAAAAGCTGATATTGCTTCCTTCAGCTACAAAATCCGCTGAGAGCGAAACAGCATCATTCGTTGATTGATCAGTCAATTGTTCCAGGTCGTCATCGCCTGCAACTCCGTTTACAGTAGTTGTCGCCATCGAGTTGTTTGGACCCGCAGCGTCTACTACTACTCCTGTAGAGAGTATTACTCCTTCGCTCGCGCCGAAGTCGGCATTCATATAAGTACCGGAGGCACCTTCAGCACCAATTAAGGTTGCATTGGAGTATGTCAAATTGCCGTTGTCGTTTAGAAAGAGTTCGATCAATTCGTTCGCATCCGATGATTCGGTTGCAGAAAGCTGAGCAAACCCTGTATTTAATAAAAGACAACCCGCTAGTATTCCGAAGAATTGGGTAAAAAATCGTTTCATGTTTGGTTTTGATTAGGATTTATTGTTCAAGAAGGTTGATGTCAGAGATGGTATTGTTCCAGTCAGAAACAGACCATTCGGGTTTTCTATTAATTTGCAAGAATACCGTTGCGGTTGTTCCGTCCGCATTGGGTCTGAACATGATTAAGTTGGTGTTTTTCTCAGAGAAGAATTCTACAGCCTCTTCGATTGAATTCAATTCCAAAGAGGAAATGTCGATTGAATAGACTTCTTTGAGATTTGTAGATGGAATTTGGAAAGTTCCGTCCTCTTGAATGGCCAGTGAATTTTCAGTTTGGCCGAAGAGGGCAAGACTTGAAAAAACCATGCAAGCGATGAACATGTTCTTTAGTGTTTTCATATTAAGGTATTTAACATTAGGTTTTTGGCTACCCCGATTTTCGGAGAAGGTTTGTTGCACACACAATATTAACTACTAGCGCGGGTTTTTTTGTACGACAGTCAGCCAAAACATGAACAATGTCGTTTTCTTAACAAGCTGAGCTTTAAGATGTTTTTTTTTACGAAAGTGGGGTAGGGAAAAATCAGCTGAATTTGTCTTTGGCCAAATTGAGCCAAGAGAGTGCGGAACCGCTCAATAGTTGCTCTTTCAGCTCGTCGTCATAAGACATGGAGTGGATGAGTTGGCCTGGCTGAAGTTCTCCCAAAGGAAAGGGATAGTCCGTCCCCAAGGCTATTCGGTTGGCTCCCATCAATTTCACAACGTAATCCAGCACGTTTGGATCATGAACCAAAGAATCTATCCAAAACTTACCGAGATAGTCTCGAGGGTTAACATTATTGTCTACCGCGCATAGATCGGGACGAACATTAAACCCATGCTCTACACGACCTACGGTAGCCGGAAAAGAACCTCCACCATGAGCAAAAGCTACTCTTAGTTTTGGTAATCTTTCAAAAACTCCACCAAATATCATTGAGCATATAGCCAGCGATGTTTCTGCGGGCATTCCTA
Source organism: Cryomorphaceae bacterium 1068 (assembly GCA_027214385.1). Lineage (NCBI taxonomy): Bacteria > Pseudomonadati > Bacteroidota > Flavobacteriia > Flavobacteriales > Cryomorphaceae > Cryomorphaceae bacterium 1068. The sequence goes on from JAPVXR010000020.1 coordinate 1,927, forward strand.
CCAACCAAGGTAGCCAATAGCGCTCCATCTTACTCTTGCCCATCATATCCCACGGGTGAATGAAGACACACATGTCTAAATCTTGACAAGCCTCAAAAACAGGGAAAATGTTTGGGTCATTGAGATTCCAGTCGTTTACATGGGAACCAATTTCAACACCCGTCAGGCCTATTTCCTTGCACCTTTGTAATTCCCGGATAGCCAGCTCAGGGTCTTGCATGGGAAGTGTTCCCAAGCCAACGAACCTCTTCGGATAGCGATCGACAATTTCAGCAATATGATCATTGAGGAAACGAGAAACCTGAAGGCAGTCTTCAGGTTTGGCCCAATAGCTGAACATGACGGGGACCGTACTCAGAACTTGAACATCAACGTGCTGTTCATTGCACTCTTTCATGCGGGCTTCGGCATCCCAGCAATTGTCTTCTACCTCGCGAAAGAATTTGTTATCCATCATCATCCTTGCGCGGCAAGGCACATGATGATCTAAGTGTATAAAGCCACCGTATCCAAAGCGCTCCCGAAAGGAGGGAATATTCTCAGGGAGAATATGCGTGTGGATATCAATGGTGAATATTTCCATTCAGGAATCGGGTTGCGTAGTCTTTCGCAAAGTAAGTTAAAATTATATCTGCTCCGGAGCGCGCTATGCTAAGAAGCATCTCGTCAGCAGCTTTTGCCTCGTCAAGCCAGCCTTTTTCTGCTGCTGCTTTGATCATGGCATACTCTCCGCTAACATTGTAAGCGGATATGGGCAATGAGCTGAATTCCTTTAACTTGGCTATAATATCCAGGTAACACAGTGCGGGCTTAACCATTAAGAAGTCGGCACCTTCTTCCTCATCCAGCAAAGCTTCTCGTAATGCCTCCAAGGAATTGGCAGGATCCATTTGGTAGGTTTTTTTGTCCCCGAATTTTGGTGTTGAATCCAGTGCATCTCGGAAAGGACCGTAATACGCACTGGCATACTTAGCAGTATACGACATGATAGACACATCAGTGTAGCCGTTTTCGTCCAGTGCTGTTCTGATTTCTCCAACTCGGCCATCCATCATATCGGATGGACCTATGATATCAATCCCCGCTTGCGCTTGAGCTACGGACATTTTTGATAAAATGGGCAGTGTTTCGTCATTCAAAATCTTACCATTTTTCACCAAGCCGTCGTGTCCGTCAGAGCTGTATGGGTCCATGGCCACGTCGCTCATCAAAACTGATTCGGGAAATCGATCTTTAATGCCTTTGATTCGGTGCAGGTAAAAGTTTTCTTCTGCCCATGAATAAGATGCAGTATCATTTTTGAGTTCTTCCTCTACAGCGGGAAAGAGAACAAAGGCATTGATGCCGAGTTTTAACGATTCCTCTATTTCTCGTAGAAGTTCTTTTTCGCCTAGTTGTGCCTGTCCGGGCAATGAAGAAATTGGATTGTACGCCGATTTATCTGCCGTGATGAATAGCGGGTAGATCAATCGATCGGGAGTCAATCGAGTTTCACGCACCAAGCTTCGAATCGCCGGTGACTTGCGGTTTCTTCTGGGTCTGTTAACCATTTTGATCGTACATGTCTATTGTAATGAGCAGCCCTCTAATCTGAGCAGCTACTTCATCGAGTCTTTCTTTAAGTGCTATTTGGAGCTCCAAAATCTCTTTGTCGCTCATTCCTGCAGCTATTTCTTCTTTCATAGGATCGTGGCTGTGGTGGTGATCTCCGTCGTGTTTGTGTTCGTAACCAGGTACCGAAACTACCGACTCTTCCCAAGAGGCCAAAGCACGAAAACTCTTGTCAATGCTCCGAATCATTGCATCGTAAGCAGATTTTTTATCCTTGTTAGAAATACCTTCCTCTAATTCTGCTGTCACACGGGTCTTTACCTGCATCAATGCAGAGTAGATGGAATCGTGCCTCGTCATGATTTCCTCATGTATTGCTGCCGCCTCTTTGATGGTTCGGTTTTGGCCCCGACCTGAATCTCCGCAACTTGCCATCACGGCCAATCCCAAACTTAAAATGATAATCCAACGCATATTAACTTTTCGTTTTTTCTGTTTTCTCCTTTCGGGGAACCGGGTCATACCCGTGTGATCCCCAGGGGTGACATTTTGAAATACGCCTAATTCCCATCCAAGTTCCCTTAAACGCTCCCCATTCATTAATGGCCTCTATAGTATAGCTGGAGCAAGTGGGAGTGAACCTACAGTTGGCACCAAACCAAGGCGAAATGGCAACTTGATAGAATCGGACGAATCCAATAAATATTATGTTGAGCACTTTCATGCGGCTGCAAAAATACGTATTCCCTTAAGCTTAAAGGTGTGATCTACGTCATTTTTAGCGAGATTTGATGGCGTAGGAGATCTGAATCTTAGCGAAGTGATTAAAAAAGTCCAATCAGCACACCTTAACGAATATTTTCAGATATTCATCGCTGGTGCCATATCACCTTTTTCTGTAAAAAAATAGTGATAAGACTAATCCCAATATGAAATACATTTTGAGAAGGACTTTCGAAAGTATCGCTTACTAACTTTTCTCTTGCTGCAGAGTTAAGCAGCGTTTCTAAGAACTTCTTCCCAAGTCAGGTTTCCGCTGTAGCGATGTGATACTTTTCCCTCATCATCCATGGCCATCAGGTATATCCATCCATTGTCGCATAAGTCTCTGACGGCTTTGTGTTTCTCCAAGATGGAATTCATGGCTTCAATCGGTGCTTCTATGATCACGTTCAAGCGGAGTGGGTCGTGCTGAAATTGCTCCCCATCGTGTATTGACTGCAATGGCAGTCCTACTCTTAAGTCACCTGAATATCCTTCAAGTACGCCAACTCCGGCGGTTACATTATGAAGGGTCTTATTTCCCGACCCGAAGTTTTTGTTGTCTACAGTCGAACCGTAGTACTGCAAGTTGATCCAGCTCGTTACTACCATCGGTGCCGTCATGATCAGTTCCAGGACTGAAAACTCCGTATCCTTCCTCCATTCATACGAGTGCAAGAAGGACTTTCCTTCGAGATCGATTCCTTTGGTTCTTCCGCGTGGCGCTACCACAAAAGCAGAGCATCCCGCTAGTCCCCATTCGGGACGCAATTGTGCCCAGTCTTTACTTCTTGCCATCATTGCCTTGTCGCTTTGAGAAGCGTTACCTGACGTTAATCGCAGAGAACGTTCCGTTCTGGTTGCTTTACCAGCTATGGCTAGAGACTTCTTTAGGTCGATTAAGTCTTCAGCTTTATCAGCGGGTACATCTGTCTCATTCAAAATACTCACTTCATCAGTAGTCGTATCGTGAAGACAGGCGAGGAATACCGTATTCGATGGGATGGAAATATTTGCCTCGAGCAATGCCGTTCTCACTTTAGGATTATTCAAAACCGCGGCCGCTACTCTGGCATTGGCTTCACCCGTATGACCTCCGCAAGCGCCGCAGTCGTATCCTGTAGCATGCGGATTATTGACCATCGTAGACCCATGGCCGGTAATCATTACGAATTTCGCAAAATCACTATCCAGCGACATGGCCTTCAAAGCATTTTGACCCATTTCAATTTGTTGATCCAATGAGATTCCTACGGTCGGATCATCTTTATCCGTAGCCAGGCTGATTCCTTTCTTTTCAGAAAAATCATCTTTCGTTCCTACCGTATTAGGATTGGGGACAGGTCTGGTCCAGCCAAAAGCATCTGTAAAGATCTTTGGTAGATAGCTCAACCCCATTGGACTTACGAAGCTGAAACAAGTCACTGCTCCTGATTTGAAAGACTTCCAGACTTGTTGAACTTGTCTATGCAGAATTCGATTATTTAGGGCCGATTTGTTTTGATCCTCATCGGGCAACTGCTCCATTATTTTTGGTCCCGTAGTCAATAGAACAGGACATTGCGCTTCGCCATGATCATGACCTACGGGTACATACTCGATAGGGAAAGCAAAGAACCCGGCAAATCCGAGCGTTTCAATTTGGCTATCAGCCAACTCAAGATTTCTACGGTATACTTCTGATCGCACATCAATGCAAAAGATGGCTTGCGCTTTGGCTTGTTTAGTCTTCTTTTCCTCACTCTTCTGCTCTCCCTTAAACTTACTTACAAGATGACGTTGGGCAGATGCATCAAATGCTTCCTGCAGAATCAGGTTGTTGATCAGGTTTTGGTTGAGGTCTTTTTCGACATTAACATGCGCCAATATAGAGCGCGCACTATTCCATTTGGTTTCTAATTCCTGTGAGTGAAGACTTTCAAGTAAACAGATTTCCCAACACAAGAGAACGGCCAAAAATTCCATCAGTTTTCCATCCTTACCACCATTTAACTCGCTATCCCAATCCAGTCGAGCAGCATATGCCGACCAACCTCCCATACGGAGAAGTAAGCGATGGAGGTAGAGAGAAGTTCCATCATCTGAAATCTTCAGTTGATTTAAAGCATATTCAGTTGCTTCAACGGGGTGATCAGGCAGGGCTTTTATCAATTTTCTAAATCCCTTTAATCCGCTTAATTCAGGGGTGCGGTCAATAAGGGCTTCGGCCTTCCACGACGCAAACAATCCCGCCTTCTGATCAGCAGTAGACCAAACAGCTTGGCCATTGTCAAAGTATGAAGCTGCCCAGGTAGATATTCTGCCAACGATAAAGCGATTCCAGTCTTTATTGGTCACTTGAGTGGCAATATCAGCAACGGTCGCGAACGTTGATGTTTCTTCGCAGTTATGTGAATCCTTTTCTAATCCTTCAATGAATTTCCATGCATCCGTATAGATTCTTCGGCTATTTAATGCAGTTGTCAGATCATCCATCTGAATCCGGCCCTCTTTAATCTTTTGTAAGTAAAAAGAAGTAGGTAAAGTCATCTGAATACCTCCTGCCGCTGCTAGTTCTTGGGCTACTGAACTGAACTTTTTATCAGTAAATCCGAGATATGGATTTACGGCAACAAAGTTTTCCAAAGGCCACACTGGTGCAATTTTTTTACAAGCTGTTCTCAAAGTGTTTACCAGCCGCTTTTGATCAGCATTCAGCTTTTTGAAGATGTCCACTTGACTGTTAGCTATGTTTAAGTCTTTCATGATGTTCGGATTGAGAATGAGGGAGGTTAGACGGTCTCAACTAGAGGTTTTTTGATTTCTACCTGTTGGTGATTGATTTGCTCAAGGCTCTCTATCACTTGAGGTTTGCGCTCTGTTCCATGAGAGTATAGCGAACGCACCGTTCGGTCAAAAACGGTATTTACATATAAACCATTTCTCAAATGGATCGCCCAAGCTCTAGTGAATGGTGATGTCGAAATGAGGGGGGCAATGATTTGGATAAATACTGTGCCTGTGAAAATCAGTAGGATACCACCCATTAGAATGGTTTCCGGTGTTCCTGGAATGGCCAATACGGGCAGCTCATTTGCCAATATGAAGTGCATTCCCGATTCCAAGGTAAAGAATGCAGTCGTGACAACGAGAGAAAGAAAAGATGCCCTCAAAATCAACTTCATGCTTCCATTCGAATCCAATGCGGAAGTAAAGAGTCTGGAAAGCCCCAATGCTATTATTCCGCCGATTATTAGAAGCGAACGTTCTTTTATCGGGTCAATTCCCCAAAGGATAGCGAATCCAGTGTAAACACCAAGACCTAGTAGTATTCCAAGTGCAATTCTAACAGGGCTACCAATCCTTTTAGCCGATTTTACTTTGGCTGATCGAATGGTGTCAATCACACTACCCGATGATAGGAATGAATGAGCTTTATAGAAGGAGTGGGCTACCAAGTGCAGCATAGCTGCTGCATAAGCCCCGAGTCCGCAAGTCATTAAGCTGAAACCCATGTGAGCGATGCTTGAATAAGCCAAGGCCGTCTTGACTGAGGTTTGAGTAAGGAAGACGACTGACGCAAACAGTGCAGTAAACCCTCCAATGCCGATTAGTACCATTGACGCATAAGTACTCGCGTCCATGACGTAGGCCATTCTGATGATAAGAAATGGTCCTGCGTTGAGTAATCCTGCATGCAGCAACGCCGACACCGGAGTCGGTGTTTCCATCACCTCTATTAACCAACCATGCGTAGGAAATTGTGCGGACTTTAGCAATGCGGCTCCTGCGAGCAGACCTGCAACAGTTTCAATTCCTTCGGGAGTTTGACCTGAGGCAATGGCTGTTTGTAGTGAATCAAAAATGCTTTCCAGATTGCCTGTACCATAGAGAGTGTAGAGCAAAACGGTCGCTGCTAGGAGACAAGCATCACCCAACCGCGCAAGGATAAACTTTTTACGCGCGGAGATGATCGCGCCCGGTCGCTCTTTGTAAAAAACCAAAAGGCGATGCAGAGACATGCTGGTGAGAACCCATGATAGAAAAAGAATGGCGAGATTCCCAGAAAGAACCAGAAGTTGAACGGATGCCATAGTGGCCGCAAGCCGGCCGATAAATGCACCTTGTCTTTCGTCGCCATCTAAGTAGTTCAGGCTAAAGCGCACCACGATAAAACCAATGAGTGCAATCATGCCAAACATTAGGGTGCTCACCGAATCAAAACGCAAGCTGAGGCCAAGGCCTTCTATGTCAATAAACGAAGTTTCAAGCATTCCATACTCGAACACAAAAAAACCGCTGATTGCGGCTATTACAATGCTGATCCAAGTGGAGACTACTGCCATCTTTTTCACAGTAGACGGACGTAAACCTCGCTCAAACCACGAAACCAAAGCAGTAAGAGCAAATATTACAGGTGATGCTACTGCAATCAGAGATATTAAGGATTGATTCATTGCTTAAATGTTTTGGTTGAGTTTTCCGTCTAGAGAAATTCTATTGTTACGCTAGATTTTAAGCGTAAAGTCTTGCCTTTTTCTTCCGCCAATTGAATAAGTTCTTTGATGGCAGTTTTACTCTGCTTCAATTCTTCCGTGCGCTTTACTGATTTTTCATGTACTTGACCAAATCTGATCTCAGTACTGAAAGTCTTCAACTCATGGAAGTTGATTTTCTTATCAATTAAATAATTAAGAATTTCCAAGGCTTCTTCGGGTGTGAAGTCTCCTTTAATCAGATCGTAATCTGCTTTTTCAACTAATTTGTTTCCTTGTAATTCGGGTGATGAATTTGTCATGATTTTTTTTGTTTGTGGGGCAAAGGTTAGAAAGTTGATCCATATATTTGCATTTATATTTATTATGATGTGTATAAACGATAGTTTATGAACTATACCATTCATCAGCTTCAAATATTTCTGAAAGTTGTACAGACACGTAGTATTACCAAAGCTTCGGAAGAGTTATTTATGACTCAGCCTGCCGTATCCATACAGTTAAAAAAGTTGCAAGACCAATTCGAGATTCCGCTGACAGAGGTTATCGGTCGGCAGCTATATATCACTGATTTTGGAAAAGAAATAGCAGTGATCGCCGAGCGCATGGTACAGGAATTGGAAAGTATTAATTATAAAACTCAGGCTTTCCAGGGCATCGTGACGGGAAAGCTGCGCATTTCTGCTGCCTCTACCGGTAAGTATGTCATTCCATTCTTTTTAACGGAGTTTCTCGAAAAACACAAGGGAATAGACCTCTTACTGGACGTGACGAACAAAACAAAGGTGGTTGATAGCCTGAAAAAGAATGAGATCGATTTTGCCTTGGTGTCTGTATTGCCCGAAAAGTTGAATGTAGAAGAAGAAATCCTGATTGAAAACAAGCTTTATTTCATCGGAAATCAAGTGGAGAGAAAGGAGAACAAGCCCCTTATCTATAGGGAAGAGGGCTCTGCCACAAGGGCTTCGATGGAATCCTATTTTGTTTCTCGTGAAGGACAGCAGCGAAAGCAGATGGAGCTTACTTCAAACGAGGCCGTAAAACAAGCAGTTATCGCAGGACTGGGCTATTCCATAATGCCTTTAATTGGGATACAAAATGAACTGCTAAACGGGCAAATGCATATTCTAGAAGCCGAGGGATTGCCTATCACAACAGAATGGAGATTGATTTGGCTGAAAGGGAAAAAGCTATCTCCCGTGGCTCTAACCTATCTTGAATTTGTCAGGGCAGAAAAACAAAGAATACTAATCGATCATTTTGATTGGTATATGAAGTATGAGCAAGCCTCTGGAAAGTAGTCTTGGAAACTTTTTGGGAGGCTTGTAAAAAGATCTTCCCAAATAAAAGAGGCATTGAAAGTTGCCTTTTTTGTTAGTCCTGATTTCTTTGTGATGTCTTACGGGATGGCATCTATAGCCAGCTTATACCACTTTCCTCAGTACCTCAAGGGGAGGCTTATTTAAAATACTACGGCTATTGCTGAGTCCGATTAATACGGTGAGCGAAGTGATGGTAAGGTAAACCCCGAGAAGGACCAATAAATCGGGCGTGAGAGTGGTTTCGAAACTGAGCCAAGCCAATAGGCTTCCTGCCATCAAAGCAATTACAATACCCGACATGGCCGCCAAGCTTCCCAATAGAAAATACTCCATGGCATTAATCAGAAGTATCTGATTTCGCCGAGCGCCGAGGGTGCGTAGTAAAACACTCTCTTGCATGCGTTGGTATTTGCTGATAAGCACTGAGCCCGTGAGCACCAGCAATCCGGTGAATATGCTGAAGAAGGCCATAAAACGAATGGCAAAGCTCACCTTGGAAAGCACCGTGTCGATGGTTTCCAATACCAATTGCAGGTCAATGACGGATATGTTTGGGAATTGCTTTACCAATTTTTGCTGAAAAGAAGCGGATTGATCGGGTGATTCAAACCGCGTGAGCAGAACGTGAAATTTCGGGGCATTTTCCAATACTCCTTTCGGGAACACTACCAGAAAATTGGTTTGCATTCGCTGCCAATCTACTTCTCGAATACTCCCCACATAGGTTTTCAAGCGAGCGCCTTGTACATTGAAAATGAGTTCATCACCGAGATCTACGTTCATGTCTTCACGAAGTCGCTTCTCGAGTGACACGAAAATGCTGTCGCCGCTTCCTTTGTAATTTTCCTGCCATTGACCGCTCAGCAATGTTTCCGATTCGCTGAGGCTGTCACGGTAGCTCACACGGTACTCCCTGCTCAAAACCCAGTCGCGGATGTTGGCAGTAGTATCGGCTCTCAACTCTTCTATGCCCCGGCCTTTAATGCCTTCCAGTCGCATAGTGACGATGGGCACTTCACTGATCACGGGTAGGCCACTTTTCTGGGTTAGTTCCCGCACATTTTCTACCTGATTTGATTGGATATCAAAAAGTACCATGTTGGGGCGGCTCTCGGGTGCGGAGGTCAACTTCACCTTGTCGACAAGAAGCTCCTGACTGATAAAAAGCGTAGTGATCAGAGCGGTTCCCAGCCCAATGGTGACCACCAGAATGAGTGTTTGATTATTCGGTCGGTAGAGATTGGCCAAGCCCTGCCGCCATACGAAAGGGCTCCTCGAAGGGAAAAAGCGCTTGGCGAAATAGATGGCTAGTTGCGCCAGCCCCGCCAAGATGGCGAAAGCTACCAGAATGCCTAGCGAAAAAGAAAGGGCACTGCTCCACTCGTTGAGCTGCAATCGCGAAAAAATAAGGATAAAGACGAGAATTCCTGCTCCCGCCACCCATGGCGCTTTATCCTTAACGGCCGGCTCAAGGGAAGTGCGAATGGCCCTAAGTGGCGATATCTTTCGTAAACGCACCAGGGAAAGAAGAGCAAATAGCACGGCGGCAATCACTCCAGTGAGAATGCCTTCGAGAATAGAAGACCAGCTGAGACTAATAGCCACATCTACCAAAAGGAAATCGTCGAAAAGAGCGGGTAGAAAATACTGAATGGCCGCCCCCAGCGATGCTCCTAGCACTGACCCGATTAGGGCCATTGCCAGCACTTGGATCAAGAAAATGGCCATTGCTTGCCGACCCGAAGCACCGAGAACGCGGAGAACCGCCACTGCCGTGGTTTTTTCTTTGAGGTAAATATGGACGGAACCCGCCACACCAATACATCCCAAGATGAGAGCTACGAAAGCCGTCAGGTTCAAAAAACCCGTAAGGTCTGAATAAGCATCTCCAATTTCCTCTTTTCGCTCAGCCACATCATCGAAACTCAATTCGGTTGTTTCGAGCCAAGGTGAGAGGTATTCTGTAAAAACGGCATTGTCAAATCCCTCGGGATACTTTGCGTAAATCTTATAATTAATTCGGCTTCCCAATTGATTCAGCCCCGTTTCTTCCATCAGGCGAAGGGGAATGAAAACGGGAGGTGCAACCGTGGTGGTGATGGCAGATTGCCCGGGCACTTCCAGCACGCTACCTTCGATGAGGAAGGTCACTTCTCCAACCTTCACTGAATCGCCGGGAAAGGCGTCAAATTGGAGCAAGAGTGTTTGATCTATTAAGGCTTTTTGCCCTTCGGTAAACTTGGTCGCTTTGCCGGCAGGCTCGGTAATGATCTCTCCGTAAAAGGGAAAGTTCTCTTCCACCGCTCGCACGTTGATGAGTCTCGTGCCGTCATTCTTGGGAAAGTAAACCATGGAGGCAAAGCTCATTTCCTCAGACATTTCAAATCCGAGCGAGTCAAAACGTTGCCTCACTTCATCAGGAATCGGCGTGCGGCTACTTATTTCGAGGTCGGCGCCGAGCAGTGCTTTGGCTTCTCCATCGATCTCATCGTTTAGGTTTTCGCCAAAGGAATTGATGGCCACCAAGGCGGCAATACCCAAAACGATGCTACTCATAAAAAGGAGAAGTCGCGAGGCATTTCTGCGGCTGTCGCGCAAAGCCATTTTTGTCAACCAACCGAATCCTGCTTTATTCGTTCCCATCACGATACGGAGTCGGCTAAGGTGTCGGAAAACAATTTTCCGTTTTTCATGTGTATTATCCGTCCGGCGCGTTGCGCCAGATCAAGGTCGTGGGTAACGAGGATCAATGTCGTTCCGGCATCGGTATTGAGTCGGAAGATCAATTCTTCTATGGTGGTGCCCGTCTCGCCGTCTAGATTTCCAGTGGGCTCATCGGCGAAGAGTATAGAAGGCTCATTGGCAAAAGCCCGTGCAATCGACACTCTTTGCTGCTCCCCGCCTGAAAGCTGGGTGGGGTAGTGGCCTCCTCTATCGGCCAATCCTACTTTTTCGAGCAAGTCATTTGCCTTTTTTCGAGCCTTTTTGTCACCCTTCAATTCCAATGGAATCATGACATTTTCTAAGGCAGTAAGCGTAGGAAGCAGGTTGAAACTTTGAAAAATAAACCCCACATGAGCACTGCGCACCTGTGCTTTTTCATCCTCGCTGAGTTTGTCGAGCGAAATTCCGTTGAGGGTAACCGAGCCCGAGGAAGGTACGTCTAGGCCCGCCGAGAGTCCTAGCAAGGTGGTCTTACCACTCCCTGAAGGCCCCACAATTGCGCAAGTAGATCCGCGTTTCACATCGAGACTCACTTTGTTGAGTACAGTCAACTGTCGAGATCCGCTTTTGTAGTTCTTCGTAAGTTCGCGTATCCGTAAAATGGGCTCGTTATTCATGGAAATATGGGGTTTCGGATAAAAGGAATAGTTTCAAAACCGACAAAGCTACCGGATGTTTTGTTTGATAGATATCGATTATGCTAATTAACAATATTAAACTGCTCGTCGTCACCACGGGACTCTTGGTTTTTTCTGCTTGTGGTGATACCGCTCCAAAGGAGGAGACGGCAAAAACGACTCAATCTACCACAGTAAATACGGAGCGAGCTGAGGACAAACAGGTGATTCTCTTTTTTGGCAATAGCCTCACGGCGGGTTATGGCGTGAAAACAGAGGAAAGTTTTCCTGCCTTAATCCAACAGCGCATCGACTCGCTTGGGTTAAACTATGAGGTGATCAATGCAGGTGTAAGCGGTGAGACAACTGCTACGGGTCTCAATCGCCTCGATTGGGTACTCGGTAATTATGAGGTGAATATTTTCGTGCTCGAACTGGGCGCCAATGATGGATTACGCGGCCTCCCGCCCGAGCAGACTCAAAAGAACCTACTGGAAATCATCGATAAAGTGCGTGCGCTAGAGAAAGGGGTAGAAGTAATTCTGGCAGGTATGATGGTGCCACCGAGCATGGGCTCAGAATACATGGCAGCTTACAACCCCATTTTCAAAGAAATCGCTCTTAACAAGGACATCGAACTTATCCCTTTTCTTTTGCAGGGAGTCGGAGGAATAGATTCACTTAATCAAGATGATGGGATACACCCTAACCCTAAGGGAAATCTTATTGTACGCGAAAACGTGTGGGAAATATTGGGGCCTATGCTTGAGCAATAGTCGCTATTCTTATTAAAGTCGAGGATCAACAAGCTTTTCAATAAAAAAAGGCACCGAGCGGTGCCTTTTGATTATAGTCCTAATTTCTTCGCAATGTCTTTCGGGATGGCATCTTTGTGGAGGTAGATGTTCATCGTTTTCAACTTTGCGTAAGCTTCGCTGGCAAAGAAGTAGCCGTCGAGGTTGTTGTACTTCGTTCCCCAAGAGTTCTTCACGAGGAAGTACTTGTCGCCGTTTTGGTCTTCTACGATTCCCGTGATTTGCATACCATGATCGTCGGTGGTTTGCCAATTGTCAAATTGCTCTTGGCGCATTTCCTGATCCACATCCAATTGCTTTACAGGTGTTTCAAAAGCATTGGAGATTTTGTCTGCACCTGCATCGTTAAACTGGTTGTTGTCTTTTCCCTTTACATCAATGGTCGATTCGTCTTCCGGAAGAATTGCCAACCCCTCTCTGAAGGCAAAACCCTTTTCCGATACATCTGCACCCCATGCAAATGAGTAGCCATTCATCACCGACTCTTCCATCACGCGCATCAATTCCTCGATGGGCAAATTGTAGCTCTGGACGTGCAACCAATTATCGGGAATTTCCAGTACAAACTTCTCATAAAACGGATGGTGCGTGTAGCTGGTGATGGACACGTAATCGTCCATGTTCAAGCCCAAATCTTCAGCATAGGTTTTAGGAGTGTAGCGCTTTCCGCGGTATTCAAACTCTGATGGTACCTCCCCAAGGTAAGCTTCTACTACTGCGTCGTAGCCTTTTTGCCAGCTTGTAGTAAGATTCTTTTGTTTGTTTTCTACTACCGCTTCCACATAGGCTGTCAATATATTGTCCAGTTCCGAGTGGTTGTGGGTTTCTGTGCCGTACTCCAATCCGTCATAGACTTCTTCGGGTACCATTCCGTACTTTTCCCACACGTGGGCAATGTCTACAAAAGCACCACCTGCACCAAAATTAGTGTGGCCATGCATCCGCACGTATCGATCTGCTTTTTCCTTGTAGGTATTGTTTACTACGTACATCTCGCTTAGGTTGTGTTCACCTGCACCTGTCCGAATGAGTTCGCTTTCGAAAAAGCCTAAAGCAGAAAAGCTCCAGCAAGTTCCGGTGCGGTTTTGATTCTGAACCGGGGTAGCTTCGATGTCTTTCACTACTGTGAATGAATAGCCGCTTTCGGGCTTTATTTTGATGGTTTCACCGTCTTGCGCACTCGCGCTCAGGGTAATCGCCAAAGCCGTAGCCCCGAGTATAAATTTGTTAGGCATGTATTTATTGAATTTTAGGAACGCCAATTTACAATAAATGATTGTAGGTGTGACCGGCTACAGCTAGTTGATAAGTGAACCAGAGCGCAGCAAAAGGTTTTACAGGGTTTTGATTTACGCTGAGTTCACCGAGAATTTTTTAACGTGTAGGGTGTTTTAGAGTTCACCGAGGATCGCATGTGCGATCGAGGGAGTTAGCCGAGCCGGGTCATTCGCTTGAGCTTGTAATGCTTATAGCTCTGTGATCTCCCTTGAGCTTCAGCGAACTCAGTGTTCTCGCAGAAAACTAACACGCTCTGCGATTAATTCTCTGTGGGCTCGGTGTAAAATATCTTATAACCCAATTCACATCGCCAAACCAATAAAGCTCTATTGGCTATTGCGCTGCGATGTAGGGCAATGGCACAGGGGCATTCTCAAATTTTTTTGCAAAATCAATTCAGAAACCTCAGAACATATCGCCAATCAGATTGTCTATTTTTGCACCATGCCCGAATCGACCCCAGCTACTATTTCCATCGATCGAAAGTCCATCCCTTACCAAGAGACGGGATACTTTGGAAAAGCCATTCTCGACTACCTCCGAGATGCCGATCAGCTCAAGCCCTTTTACGGCCGACGGCCCGAGATCGAATCCTTCGAGGCTCAACTCAAAGAGAAGTCAGCGAGTTACGGCTTTCGCGACCTCTTGGTGAGTGCCCTCAAAGACCAATATGCCAAGGCCAAGCTAAAGTCGGATAGCATTGAGGCTTTGGCCAATGACAAAACTTTTACGGTCACCACGGGACATCAGGTCTGTTTTTTCACTGGGCCGCTTTACTCGTTTTACAAGATTGTCTCCACCATCAATACCTGTCGCCAACTCAAGGAGACCTATCCCGAATACCATTTCGTTCCCGTTTTTTGGATGGCCACCGAAGACCACGATTTTGAAGAGGCCAATCACTTCTTTTTGCCAAACGGAAAAATAGAGTGGGAGAGTGGCCAAGGCGGCGCCGTAGGGCGAATGGAGCTCGTGGGTATGGAGGAGATTCTCGAATTGATGAAGGAAAAACTCGGTATCGGTTACCGCTCAGGCGAGATTCTGGAGATCTTCAAATCGGCTTACCTCAAACACAAAAACGTGGCCGATGCCACCCGTTACCTCGTTCACCATTTCTTTGGATCTTATGGAGTGGTGAGCCTGGATGGCGATGATGCCGTTCTTAAAGGTGCGATGGTTCCGGCTTTCGCCAAAGAGATCGTGGAACAGACATCATTCAAGGCCGTTTCGCAAACGAATAAAGAGCTAAAAGAGAATTACAATTTGCAAGTGACTCCTCGCGAGATCAACTTGTTTTACCTCCACGATCAATTGCGCGAGCGCATCGTGGAGGCCGAAGACGGGATCTATGAGGTACTCAATTCCCCTATCCGGTTTTCGGCAGAAGAGCTTAAAGAAGAAATGGAGCATCATCCGGAGCGATTCAGTCCCAATGTGGTTTTGCGCCCGCTTTATCAGGAAATGATACTGCCCAATCTCGCTTACATCGGCGGCGGTGGCGAGTTGAATTACTGGTTTCAGCTAAAGAGAGTTTTTGATTCCTTCGAGGTGCCGATGCCCATTCTCATGTTGCGCAATTCGGTCATGGTGATCGATCGAGCGTCTTCGCACCGCATGGACAGATTGGGCTTGACCACCGAAGAGCTATTTAGAAACTCTGCTTTCGAATTGGAGCAAGAACTGGTAAAAGAGACCAGCGAAGAAGAGCTAAACCTACGTGAGGCTCGCGAAAAGCTGGAGGCCCTCTTCTTGGAGATGGAAGCAAAACTGCGAAAGGTGGACAAGATCTTGGAAAAATCCGTAAGAAGCGGCTACGTGCGTTCCGAGCGCATCGTCATCAACTTGGAGAAGAAAATGCTCCGTGCTGAGAAGAAAAAACACAACATCTTGACAGGAAGACTGCATAAGCTCCACAGCGCCCTCTTTCCACGAAATGGCTTGCAGGAACGGAATCTCAATTTTTCCGTTTTGTACGAAGAGTTTGGTGCCGATTTAGTACCTATGCTAATCGACAACCTCGACCCTTTTTCGGGAGAGTTTACCGTCCTTCGGGTGAAATGAAAATCGAGGCAGAACCCTATCGGCTGGAACTGAAAAGACCTTTTAAATTGGCCATTGGCACTCGCAGCCATACTGACGTGGTGTACATTCGGCTTACCGCAAATGGCCTTACCACCGTCGGCGAATCTTCGCTGCCGCCTTACCTCGGCGAGAGTGTAGACTCTGTTTTGGCTTTCGCCAATGGCATTGATCCGGCCAAACTGAATCCCGAAAACTTAGCTGCCTCCAAAGCTTATCTCGATCATTTTGCCGAGGGAAATCTTGCCGCAAAAGCGGGAGTGGAGATGGCACTTGTTTCCATGGCGGCGCAAATGCAAAACCAAACCGTCGGAGAATTATTGGGCATCGCCGACCGACCCATCGAAACATCCTACACCATCGGCATTTCCTCAAAAGCCGAGATGAAGGAGAAGATCGAAGAGGCCACACCTTTCAAGACCCTCAAACTGAAACTCGGCTCAGACGATGACATGGAATTACTTCAGAATTTTAGGGAATTGACAAACAAACCTTTTTCGGTGGATGTCAACCAAGGGTGGAGCAATTTGGAAACGGCCATGCCGATCGTCCGCTTGCTGGAAGAGATGAACTGCCTTTTTATCGAGCAGCCCTTTCACGCCGCAGACATTGCTTCGCATGCCAAGCTCAAGACGGCGCCCGAGCTTCCCATCTTTGCCGATGAGTCCGTAAAGCGATTGAAAGACTTGAAAGAGCACGCCGACGCGTTCGATGGAGTAGTGGTAAAGCTGATGAAAAGCACCGGGCCAATCGAAGCCGTCGAGATGTTGAAGGAAGCCAAGCGCCTCGGCCTGAAAACCGTGATGGGCTGCATGGCCGAGTCGAGCGTGTCCGTGGCGGTGGCCAGAGCTATTGCTCCTCTTGCCGATTACGCTGATTTGGACGGACCGTTTTTGATTAAGAGCGATCCTTACGGTAAAATCTCTTATCGAGATGGCCAAGTGGAATTGGTTGTGAGTTAGACTAATGCCGATAGCCCTTCCACGTCCCGCCATACCGATAAAACTCTCCCTTGGCATGTTTCGCTTGACATTCCGGACAAACGAAAATCCATACTTTCCCTTTCCTTGTTTGGATGCGGTACATCACTTCACTTTGATTTGTACAGGTACGGCACTCTTTGATTTTCACTCAAGTCAAAACCTTTTTGCCCACTATTTGGTTCAAGGTTTATGCTAAAGCGAATCATCCGACCGGGAATTGTCCTCCTAATGGGTATTGTCTTCATGGCTCTGAGCAATCCGTCAGAAGAAAAATTCCTGAACAAAGTGTCTCAGAAATACGGAGCGGTTCATGGAGGAACGAACTTTACGAATGCAGATCTGCTTCAGATGGGCGAAAGCCGCAGGCAGTCCTATTTTATCTTCAGTACTTACGAGTATGAGTTTGGAACGATCGGAGTGCGGTACGTCGGTTTTTTGTTCAGCGTTTTTCATGTGGAGAGTTACCGCGAGGAAGACCCGCAAAAGAAAGAGCGAGACGAAGTTTTGGCTGAAGGATTAATGTAGTTAGCTTACTCTGCGGAGCAGGTTATTGCGCTACAACGGTTAATGTAAAATGCGTTTTAATGCATTTTTACATAGTGTTAGCAAGCGTATTATTTTCCTTTTTTCAATTCCTCCAATTTTTGTTTAGTACCATCGACTCCCCCTAACTCTAACGACTTGGATAAACATTTTATAGCATTTGCTGAATCAGAAATACTGATATAGTAATCTCCGATAGAATCATAACTATTTGGACTGTCAGGGTAATTTTTTACGTTTAATTCAAAGAAGGGGAATGCTCTTTCAAAATCGTTTCTACCCAAAAACATATAGGCCAACCTGTTAATTTCATATTCCTCAGGGAGATAAGTATATCCTAGTTTCTCTGAAATAATGTTAAAATGAGACTCAATCAATCCTACTAGTTCTTTGCCCGAAAGTTTTGGTTCAGGAGCGTAGAATTCGTCCCAATCTTCAAATTTAAACCAAGAAAATAGAAATCTAAGAGCATGATGTTCGGCAACAATAGGAACTGTTCCGTGAGTTTCATCTGGATAATACTTCCACTTCGAAGCTAACTGATCATTAGATTTAGCCAACTCAGAAAACTCATGAATTGACCTTAAATGAAGTGTAGCAGTTGTCGTATCTTTCAATGCATCTTCAAAATTCATATCAGTTAATTTGCCATTATTTATTGTGTTTGCAATGGCTACATATAGTGCCTTATTTTCATAATTACCCTCTTTAACTTGAAGTCTTCCTTCATTTAGTAATTTCTGATTATCCCATCCAAGGCTTGGGTCAATTGCTAAGTAATTATCGAAAAATGTGGAGTGGTTCAATAGGGCATTTACTACAACTAAACCACCAAGCGAATGTCCAATCAAAGTTCTGTGAGATACTGTAGGATACGTGCTGTCGACATATGGAATCAACTCATTAGTAATAAACTTGGTAAAGTTCTCAGCACCCCCTGACGAGTTTGAGTCATCCCCAATAT
This sequence comes from Cryomorphaceae bacterium 1068, assembly GCA_027214385.1. Lineage (NCBI taxonomy): Bacteria > Pseudomonadati > Bacteroidota > Flavobacteriia > Flavobacteriales > Cryomorphaceae > Cryomorphaceae bacterium 1068. The sequence goes on from JAPVXR010000020.1 coordinate 20,040, forward strand.
GAGAGGTGGATAAATCTCTATATCTATCTGTATTTGGAATAGCCACTATTATCATCTCTGGTATTAGTCTGCTGATGGCATTGGACCTCATAATTCCATAAACGGATTCAAAATGAAACTCACCATCCAATAAATAGATTACTGGGTATTTTAGTCCGTATATACGTGACTCTGGGACGTGAATCAATACTTCCCTTTCTTCACCTAAGATTTGGGAATATACCTGATCTCGAATGCCTATATTAATCTGATTTGTACTAGAATCTATGCTGTTATTGGTCTGACCAAAACAAAGGTTCTGATATAAGCTTAATACTATTATCAAATTAATTAATCTCTTCATTTTAATTTTCTTTTATGCTTGCTAACGCTCAGGGTAAGATGTCGTAAGCGACGATAGGAAGCTCTGCATTTTACTCAATGTTGGCGTGTCGTCTTTATTTTTTGCTTAGCACGTCTATCATCGGATAATAAAATTCTACCACAACTATTCGTTTTATGAAAGAGTCTGACAAGTCCACCTCGGTTTCATTGAATTCGATTAATGAAGGAACTAAAACACACGGTGAAAGAGCTATTTGAATTTGAGCTTCAGAATAACTCTTCACATACGAACTATCTTCTGAATATTTCATCAACGCGTAAATGAAATCCCCATACTCGTTATAGTAAAGTGAATTTTTTCTCATCTCTCTTTTAGCCTTCATGGATTTAAGCAAGGTGTCATAATCATACCCCTGCATCCTTGAGAACCATTCCGCTTCTTCCATAAGAATGGAATCACTGCGAAGAGTTACAGGAGAAAATGTATCTGGGAAGAAATACATTATGCTTGTGTCAAGCAATTCGGTGAGGTCATTTTTGGGGTAATACTCTTCATAACCGTACAACCAAAGTTCTCTCCTTAAACCTGAGTTTTCAAATAAGTCGACTATTCGACTATTATCTTCTGTATTAAACTGCCAAGGCCAATTTGCACCAAAGTTCAGTCCATCACGGCAAGCAGAATCAAGCTCCAATAAAAAAGAGAACGCTCGTTCGGAGTAGGTCTTTTGATTTGGGTAATTCACTGTTAAGAACTCTTCAAATGACACCACCGCTTCGTCGAGTGCTTTGGATTTTTCTACCCCAAGAGTTTCATTGAAAGCCTTTAGTCCATTCTTTTCCAATGGCTGATTTTCAGGGGAGCAACCTACGACGACAATCATTAAGAAGAGAGCTAATTTTCTCATATCTGTTTTAATGCACGCTAACGTCTAGTATAAGCTGCGTTTTTATGCAGTTTATACATTGTTAGCTACTGGTTTTACTTTGTTTTGTTTTCCTTCCTAATCAAACTTAACCCAATTAAGCCAATAGTTAATTCTAAAACCAAGTAAACAATCAATAGCCAATGTGCAACTCCATCCAGAATAAGGCTTAATACTCTCCCAGCTGCCAAGCCTAGCATAAATACAACCAAACAATACATCGCAGGCATTCTCAATTTGGTACTAGAAACTCCTAGAAACCAAATAATTATTTGTCCAAAATACAACCCCATTACAGCTCTCATGATGTGTTTTAGATTTACGTTTTCGACATCAAATCCATAAAGAGGGGTTAATGTTTTTTCTGGCATAAAACCATATCCTAAAGCAATCGGAATTAATCCAATACCAGCTAAAATTAAAAGCGATTTTTGAGCTTTTTCTAGTGTCATTGTATTTAAAATTTAGTTGTTTGATTTAGCTTGTAGCTAACAAGCAAATATCACACACTAGTGTGCTTTTACCCCTAATATTGACGAATATAACACACTAGTGTGTCTTATCCGGCTTTTGGGTTGACGGGTGCCTGCCTCCGATTGTGTATTTTTTGAATTGCACACAAAATAGAAAATCTTCTCTGAGACGGGGCCAATGTGCGGCTTATTTTGAAGTACGGATCTACGGGATTGAACTTCGTCCGGCGACGCTGAGTAATAACCCTGTGGCATCTATCCCCAAATTGATCTTTATAGGTCAATCCTATAAGATACTCTGCTTTCCTCGACGTGCAAGTCGGGTACCGTGCCATACTTTGTAAATACCTCATTGCGTTTCTCTTTCTCATTCCATATCTCATCCGATTCAGACAGCATTGCCTTATTCTTGTTTCGGCTGTACTCACTCCAGCCGCCTACATACAGTGCAGGAGGCTCAAAGCGCGCCGACTCCAAAGCCAGGATAAGGTGACAGGCCGTAACACCCGAGCCGCAGCAAACCATAGGACTGCAATCCCAAAGAAAATCCTCGTACTTCTCCCTTATTTCAGCAGTAGGCAGCATCATGCCCTGTTCGTTCATAGTATCCGTGTAGGGAGTATTGATAGCATAAGAAATACTGCCGGCTACCAAATCTATCGGTTCTGACTGTCCCCTGTAGCGGTGGTCTTCCCGTGCGTCCATGATCACATTGTATTTCATCTTATACCAGCTCTTATCAGCCTCCCGTTCCTTCTGCATGGTGCGCACATCGGCCATAGTGGCTGTGGGCCATTGCCATTCTTTGGCGGGGTAGGGCGGGGCAGGTTCAAAGCGGGGTGCAGTGCTGCTCATGGGTATATTCTCCCTTTCGGCGGCTTGGAGGCCACCGTTGAGCACCTGCACGCGCCTATGACCGATGGAGCGCAGCATCCACCAAAAGCGGGCCGCGGCATTGGCTCCGCCCTGATCGTCGTAGACCACCACGCGCGATTGAGGCGTAATGCCCAACCGACCCAATACCTTGCCAAAAGCGCGTGGCGTGGGCAGGGGATGCCGACCTCCTTTGGAGAGGTCTTTCTTTATATCGGATAGTTCATACTCCAAGTCCACGTAGCGAGCTCCTTTGATGTGTTTCTGTTCGTAGGCTTCTTTGGGGTCCTTGCCGCCACGGGCATCTATCAGTACTATGCTTCTGCGGCCTACATGCGGTGCCAACTCAGCGGCTGAGATAAGGGTGTGTCGTTTTGGTTTCATGACAAAAAAGGTTTTAAGGTTATGCTGACACACAAGATATACATAAAATGGAAAAACCGGAGAGATGACTTCCTGCTACTTTGGGTTCGGGAACCTAAGGTAATCAGGTGGAAATAAATCGGGTACCGCAGGATTGCAAATCCTGAGGAGCTAGATTATGGTTTGCGGTGCCTGTTCTTGCCGCAGGGTCGCAGACCCAGCGGAGCAGAGGTAATCACCCCCTCAAACCTCAGGGTTTTACCCCCTGAAACAACAGGAATTTTCCTCTCAAAATACAGGAAATCTCCTGTAGAGGGTTTGAAAGACAAGGGGTATCTTGGGAGCAGACTTTTGAGTCGTTAACCACGTAAATGGGAAATGGCCATAAGGCTATACAAGACAGAAGGGGGATATACGCAATAGGTCTATTCTTCTATTCATATTATCCCTCTTATAGGAGGGGTGTAATGAATAGACTGCTTTAGTTTTGGTTGTATGCAGTTAATGGGGGTGATTTGAAAACAAAAAAAAGAAAATAAATGGCAAAAAAGAAAGTATTTATAAGCTACGATTACGACAATGATAGACATTTTAAGAACCTGTTATTGGCTTGGGATGGAAATCGACAGTTTGATTTTTCAATTAGCGATCACTCTGCTGATGTATCAATCAATAGTACTAGGGCAACAACCATTAAGGCGGTTTTGAGTAGAAAAATTAATGAATGCTCCAGATTCTTAATAATTGTAGGTAAAAGTACCTACAGAAGCAATTGGGTTAATTGGGAAATTGAAAAAGCTCATTCGCTCGGTAAAAAAATAATTGCTGTAAAAACCGATCGCTCAAACACAACTCCTTTAGGGTTATATGGTATAGGTGTTAGTTGGGCTATGTCATTTACACATTTATCTATTACCAACGCTATAAATAATGCCTGATTACGCGGAAAAAACTTGCTTTGTTATAATGGGCTATGGTCCTAAAAAGGACTATGAGAGTGGGCGTACCTTAGACCTTGATAAAACTTTTGAAAACTTGATAAAACCCGTTTTCGATAATCTGAAAATCAAATGTTTTCGGGCAAAAGATATTCGACATACAGGTGTTATTGATGTTCCAATGTATGAATGGATATATAAGGCTGATATTGTCGTAGCTGATTTGTCCACCCTAAATGCAAACGCATTGTATGAGTTAGGAGTGAGACATGCCTTGAAGCCATATACAACTATTGTTATTTCAGAAGACCAATGTAAATATCCTTTTGATGTGAACCATACAGTAATCGAACCATATGAACACCTTGGTAAAGATATTGGAGTGACAGAATCTAAAAGGTTTAAAAGAGAACTTAAGAAAAAAGTCAAATCAATACTTGAAGATGAAAGAAAAGATAGTCCGGTTTACACTTATCTGCCAGATTTAGAGCCACCTCAACTTAAGGGTGCAACAAAGCCAGTCCTTAAGGAGAGAACCAATGCTGAACCGACTCTCTCAGAATTGATTCAAGACGCAGAAAAAGCAAAGAACAATAACGAATTCAAGATAGCTCAAGAGCTATATAAAATATGTTTGCGATTTGAAGAAAACAATAGATTCTTAATACAGCGCTTGGCTTTGGTCACCTATAAATCCAAAAGTCCAAACCCAAAACAAGCATTAATTAATGCAGCAAAAATATTAGAACCATTGAACCCTGAAGATACGACTGACATTGAGACACTTGGGTTGTCAGGTGCAATTGATAAAAGACTATTCGAAGAAACAGGTGATATTTCTTTTCTGAAAAGTTCAATTAAATTCTACGAAAAGGGATTTCATATTAATGATGACTATTATAACGGAATTAACTTAGCCTATCTATTCAATGTTTTATCCAAACATTCTTCTGACCAAAAAGTAGCTGACTCCTATTTCGTTCAGGCAAGAATTGTAAGAGAAAAAGTAATTGAGATTTGCAATGAGCTAATTGCTGATAAAGACTTTAAAACAAGAGAAGACAAACATTGGATTTATCAGAGTCTAGCGCAAGCGTATTTAGGATTAGGTGAAGAAGAGAAAATAAAAGGTATTGAAAAGGAAATTAAAGAATATTCAGAAGGGCAATTTGATATGGATACATTCTTAGAGCAGAATAGAAAATTGATTAATCTAATAAGCTAAAAACTACCACTGCCAACAGGGTTTGGAAACCTTTGGTATCTACCCCAAATTGACCTTCCACGACAATTAAAAGTTAAAAAACCACCTGTCATTTCCGGGGAAGCTATGGGTTCTTTTATGCTGATGTATTCAGTCTTTTATTTTATAGTGTTTTCGAATCTCACCCATAATCAAACTAAATCCCCCTTGCCCAACTTCTTTTGAGTTAACTCTGACGGGCATTCCTTTTCGGGACTTTGGGATTAGGAAGATAGAATTTTTCAAGAGAACGGCTTTTTTGTATGAACTCCAGAAACAACTGAATTTTTCACTTTTCCAACTGAACTCAATATGTGTTTTGTAAAGTGTTATTGATTCATCTTTTGTTGGGATATTACTCGCTGTTTTCTGTATATCAATCATTCCAGTGGTAAGGTATACGATTTCAAATAATACGAGTATCCCAACACCTACAGCCACAGCAGGTAGTCCAATTTGAAAGACCATAGGGTAAAAATTAAAATATTCAACAGAGTTTAAATGGTCAACAAAGAGGAAAATGAATAGAACAATTGAACCAATTAGAATTTCTATCCACTGCCTTTTATGCACGTATATCAGGTACCTTCGAAAATCTTCTTTGAATTCATCTGCTTCATATCTCACTTTAATAGTCATCTTCCAATAATTAAATACGACGCTCAGCTAAGAAACGTGTCCCGAAGGGCATGTATTCTTAGGTATTGTTGGCATTAGTGTTTCTCTTTTTAAAAAATTCCAGAACTCAAATCGTACGTTCGTGTCCAAATGCCGTCCTTTTGTTTATAGACGCTGATTGATGTCGGTCCAGTAATGTTTCCTTTACCTGATAAACTCGAAAAATAACATATTCCAAATTCATTGTTTCGAATGAAAAGTGGTCTAGAGACTGAAATTACAACATAATCAATGTCACGGTTCATCAAGTATTTAACATATTCATCTCCAGGAATATGCTCTAAATCTTTAATATTTGGTATGGATAGGTTTGTCATATCTTTAAAAAAGTCTTCAATCATCTGAATTTCTTGAGGGTTAAGTACAAGTGTGTCTTCACGATTTCTAGACAAAAGACTACTTTCTTTCAATGAATCAATAATTCTCAAATGATGATTTAATCTTGAACTGTCGACCGAACTTGTAATCCTGATTTGCTGATCTTTGTGAAACTGTAATTCCGTTTGTACAATTGAGTTAATTAATTGTTCATCAATTGATTCTTGACATTTGATACTGGTCGTCAAGATCAGGAAGCACATCAATATTTTCAGTTTCTCTGGCATTAGTTTATTCATATTTCGTGTAGTAGACATCCGAGGATGCCGAGCCATAGTTAACTTTTGAAATGTGAAATGTACTGTCCAAAATATTTTCGCTAGGTTTTATTCCTATTTTCTTCATCTTTGAAGAATCCATGAGATTTACAACATAACTGTACTCACCAAGGTGTCCGATATACTTAAAGTCACATCCATTTTGAATTACATAGCAGTTGACCGAATCAAGTAGATTAATAGTATTCCTTATTCGATTCGTCAAACCCAATCGATTTAAGTATTCGTTGTTTAGAATATTGTCCAAGGAATCGGTGACATGTAAAGACCAAGAATTCAAGGTCACGTTTTCATTGTCAAATTTCAATTGAATGCTATCTGCCGAAACAAATGTGATTTCATATCCTGATGCCGAGCTGATTTCTTCGTCTAATGAAAGTGGAAAATACTCCTCGTAAAGCCCATAGCAGTTTTCATCGTATTTGAGAGGGGGAAAGAAAGCTTGCACTTCAACGCGATTTTCATTTCGATATTCAACTAAATAAATTTCGTTGAGCTTAAAACTCTCATCCAGCAGTGCGTACAGGTTCACTTTGTTTTCTTCAAACTTCGCGATCATTCCAGGAATTATTTTAGGTTCAACTAGGCTGCTTTTCCACTCGAGATATTCAAGATGAATGGCCGATCTAAAATCTGGGACTATAATCAAACTGCTAGCTAGCACTAGAAAGATTATGAGCGGCATCCAAGTTGTCAAACGTTTATTCTGTCTCATTTTCTAATTAATGCCAACAACTAAATAAGCGCATCCCACTACATTATCCTGCCTATGGAATAACAGTTACACTCCCTTGTGGTTGCTGAATTAATTTACGCTTACAAAATAGGAAATCTCCAAAGATGCAGGGCTATTCTACAGATTTTTCGTGAGCCTTTGATCCCCCACAAAATACCAATTCCTTTTTCTCGGATGCCATTCTAAGCCACAGATTTTCTAACGGCTAAGGGTATTCTCCCAAGCCTATCTCCCGATGGCATTCGTTCAAAGCGGTTTTGAATGGATGCACCGGCTTTTTGCCTGGGTGAAAATCCCGATGAATGTATGCAAAGCCATTTTGCATGTGTTCAAAGACTTTTTGAATGTGTGCAAAGAACTTTTGAACGTGTGCAAAAAACTTTTGCATGTGTTCAAAGAACTTTTGAATGTGTGCAAAAACTTTTTGAACGTGTGCAAAAAACTTTTGCATGTGTTCAAAAACATTTTGAATGTGTGCAAAAAACTTTTGAATGTGTTCAAAGACTTTTTGAACGTATGCAAAACACTTTTGAATGTGTTCAAAAACATTTTGAACGTGTGCAAAACACTTTTGAACGTGTGAAAAAGTGCTTTTTTGATCGAATCGGAACCCGATTTGGATGGAATCGGAGGCTTGGAAGAGGCAAAATAGGGTGGGGATTTGAGGCTTTTTTTGCGGAAGCATATGCACGGTTTCAAAAAAAAATGAATTTTTTTTTCGGGGTGCAAACTGTTAAATGGCCCCTTCTGAGCGGGCCTGAAAAGAGCGCAATACGGGCGGTCAAAAAAAAGGCGATTTAACAGTTTGATTTTCTAAAAGCTTAGGGCGCGAAGGCATAGCAGAGATGAAGATCCATAAAACGAAAGACTGTTAAATTTTGACGTCAAAATTTAACAGTGATTGGAAACGTGGATTTTAGCAGCTCCGCAAAGTGCTGCAATACAGGTAGATGCGTAACCGTTTCGCAGCCCTTCCCGTTTTATCAGGCAACTGCGGCGGCAACGTAGCCAATGCTTTTATAAATCAAATTATCATGTACAAAGTGAAGATGAGCGTAGCGCGGCTCAACCCAACAGCGCTGATTGACTTCACGGAAAAATTAATCGCACGGATGACGGGGAATGCAAACTTTGCCGATCCGCAACCTTCGCTCGCAGACCTTACCGCGAAGAAGGATGAGCTCGACGCGCTGGTTATAGCAGCTGACGACGGTACGAGGCAGGACAGGTTTGACCGCAATCAGGCGGCCACTGAACTGAAGGATATGATACGGGTGCTGGCAAATTATGTAAGTATGGTGGCAGCCGGCGATGGTAGCATCATCTTGTCATCGGGGTTTAAAATCAGAAATACGTCGGAGCCCGTGCCGCCGCTTAGCGTGCCCCAATCGCTTAAGGCGATGTACACCGACCACAGGGGTATGATCGAGCTGGATTGGGCCCGTGTGGAGAATGCGTTGAACTACCAGGTGTTGATGTCTACCGACCCGGCTTTGCCCTTATCGGACTGGACAGCTGTGGCGCTTACCTCGCGAAGCAAAGCAGAAATAAGCAACCTTAACCGCGGGCAGACTTACTGGTTTAAAGTGCAGGCCGTGGGCCGCACGGACAAGAGTGGTTTCAGCGACCCTGCAGAAATCATGGCTGCCTGACAGCCTTTGTTACGGAGAAACCTCGTTCTCCTCTTATGCTAAAACCCCCGAATGGCGATTTGCGATTCGGGGGTTTTGGTTTTACCTTCGACTACGGAGCGGGTGTAAGGGAGTATGGTGCTTCGAAAAATTCTGTTTCTCTTTACTTTGTGTTACTCATGAATTGTTGGCTTTAATCGGTATTCGTGAGCTCAGTCGGTTGCACCGCCTTCGGTTGAAACAAAGTAAACAAAATTCAAGGCCGTCGAAAGGCAATTTTTGCGCAAGTTAAAGCGAACTTGAGGGTACAATTCGTTAATGCGCAAAACCCCGGAAAAAAAGTGACGCGCGCAGTGGCAAACTTCATTCTACATGATTGGAAAATTGCTCTACCATGTTCAACTTATCGTGATACCCTTTTTACCGGTATTGCTGCACGACGTCCGAACCATCTTGTAGTGACAATTTAGCGATAGACATCAGAAAGTAGAGGCGTAATAATATGTATTGTGAAATGCTGAAAGAAGAATTCTAGCTACTATCTACCACCTGCGGAGCGGAGGAAGGAGTATCAAACTCAATCTGCTAAAACCTTTCTGTAACATCACATTCCTTAGCGGCTTTTTTTTGCTCAATGAAGTTGACCAGGCCCTCATCGCAGCGTTGCCGAGATGAGTAAGGTCTACTTCTGAGAATTTCGTCACCGTCGCTGTTTCTCAAGATATAAACCCATTTTTCTTTGGTCTTATTTGTAGTCAATTCCCTGATGTAAGAATTGGTATTATTGGCTCGCCGTATGCAGCGCAGGTTTCTTTTAAGGGTTTTTTCGTCTTCTACCTCCATCCAGTCCAGCAAGGTGTATCCGCCTTTGGATCTAAAACTGAACGATAGTTCTTTCTTGGACTTGTAGATTAAAAAAAGTGCTTTGTCTTTCACATCAAGTAGGTTTTGGTTAACGACTAACCAACCCACATGCTGCGTATCTCCAATAAAAACGTTCTACACTCTTTCTCCTGCTGCGTTTGTACTTCTGTGATACTTACGATGCGAGGTCGGCTCTATACCGTGAAAATAATAATTTTTTGGAATATAATTGATGTGCTTGGCGGGGGTAAAGAACAGTGTGTTCTTGTCTCGTTCTGCTTTGCTTGTTTTACCTTTGGTGAGATTGCTCCTTTGTCCCTAAGTTGCTACCCCTAATGCGAAGCAGTAAATAAGGAAAGCGCTTGCTACCATTTGCCAATGGTCTCGTTATACACGTCGTCGGGCGCTTCGATTGCTCCGTTTACAAGTGGAAAGGAAAAGGTGTCGTAGATAGAAAATTCCGTAATTCCTTGTGGTGGATTAATCGCCGTTGCACAACGCACCTTCCATTGGTAATCACCATTTCCAAGGGCGTTTGAATTTACAAAAGCGAAGGAAGGATCTGAATTGAGAATCGTAAGACTTGCACCGTCATTTCCGCCTACCTGGCCTCCGCGAACTTCGCAGCCAATGGCACCTTCAGGAAGATCCCAAGAAAGCAAAACGCCGTTCACGAAAACCTGTGAAGTAGGATTGAAGCTGAGATCGGCTGAGGGCTCTTGGTATACTCTTACATAATCTATTTCCATTGCCGACTCATCAAAGCTTTGAGTGATGTCACCATTGATGGCAACGTTCAACAATAGATATTGATCGCTGTCGAATGGCCACGTGTCGGGGTTTTGAACTTCAGGCTCATAAGTATAAAACTCATTGCCGTCTACACTGAAAACAATACGTTCCGGGCTCCATTCCATCTCATAAATGTGAAAAGTGTTGAAGACATCCGGAAGGTTTGTTCCTCCTACGTTGAAGGTACCTCCAAAAGATGATGGCGTGTGCAGTGCGGAGGAGACATAGTTTGGGTTGACACCCCAATGCTCCATAATGTCTATTTCGCCGCAAGCCGGCCATCCCACAGTACCAAATTGATTGTAAAAATATCCTCCGGGTTCTGTAATGTTTTTACCCAGCATCCAAATGGCAGGCCACGTTCCGGCACCTTGAGGAAGCTTAGCTCTTACCACAACCCGACCGTAGGTAAAGGCAAATTTTGAATTGAGTCGCGCGGAGGTGTACTGCTTGGTGACACCTTGATCAGAAAAGGATTCATTGATGGCTTTTATAAATAATGATCCATTTTCCTGATAGGAGTTTTCATCTCGATCAGTGTAGTGTTGAAGTTCCCCGTTAAACCAGCTATTGCCATTAGGCAATAGGGTCTGATGGTGCCACTTGGTTGTGTTAATAGAGCCATTTCCATTAAACTCATCAGACCATACCAAATCGGTGTAAGGAGAGTTGTTTGACTGGGAAAAAGCTAAAAGGCAGAAAATGGAGAATAAGGTTGTCAGCGCAGATCGATTCATCACAATGTTTTAAGAAACTGCAAGATAAGTCAATTGTTAACTTTTGTGTAGAAAATTTTAATCCAAGTAATCCCAACCTTGGATTTTAATAAACAAATACAACGGTTTAAACTTTGGCATTGTCATTAAACCATTTCCTTTGTTGTAGAATGTATAAGCTGATAAAATGCAAATAGATAAGACGAAACCTATCCTGATTACAGGTGCTACGGGCTATGTGGCGGGCTGGCTGGTAAAAAGACTTTTGGAAGAAGGAATGACAGTGCACGCAGCCGTTAGAAATCCCGAAAACAAAGAAAAGCTAGCACATTTAGAGTCAATAGCTTCAAATTCGAGCGGACAGATCAAGTATTTCAAATCTGACTTATTGCAAGACGGTTCTTATGCTGAGGCAATGGATGGCTGCGAATTGGTCTTCCATACGGCATCGCCTTTCACCACTGATGTGAAAGACCCACAAAAGGAATTGATCGATCCGGCTGTAAAAGGTACCGAAAATGTTTTGGAGCAAGCCAATAAAACACCATCGGTGAAACGAGTAGTTCTAACCAGTAGTTGTGCTGCGATATACACTGATTGCAGTGATTTGGAGCTTACGCCAAATGGTGTGTTTACAGAAGAAATTTGGAACACAACCGCTTCTCTGAACCACCAACCTTATTCTTATTCAAAGACCCTTGCAGAGAGGGAAGCTTGGCGCATTCAGGCAGAGCAAACACGATGGGATTTGGTAGCAGTGAATCCGAGCATGGTTATGGGCCCGTCGCTGAATGCGAAAACCAATACTTCGGAAAGTATGAATTTGCTCAAGCAGTTGGGTGATGGAACCATGAAGTCGGGTGTGCCCAATGCAGGTGTGGGAGTTGTAGATGTGCGTGATTTGACCGAAGCTCATTATCAAGCAGGCTTCAGGCCTACTGCCGAAGGAAGACATATCGTAAGTGGTCATAACTCGAATTTTTTGGAATTGGCACAGATTCTTAACATGGATTTTGGCGACCGTTATCCCGTTCCCAAAAAGGCCTTACCCAAATGGTTACTCATGATTATAGGTCCTATTGTAAATAAGGTAGTGACACGAAGATGGGTGAGAAATAATATCAATATGAATTGGAAAGCGGATAACACCAAGAGTAAGAAGGAGCTTGGCGTTACCTACAGACCTTTGCAGGAGACCATGTATGCGGGGTTTGAGCAGTTGATCGAATCGGGAGTTCTGAAAAAGAAGTAGTCGACTGATTTTTTTTAGTACATGAGTCTGACAAGTTCTGCTACCTTTGTGCATTCCGAGTTAGGGAGTGTTGACGTATTACAATCAAATCATTGCATCTTTTCACATCCTGTTCTCAAGTCTCGCAGCCGTCAATTACCGGTTTTACATTCTGTGCGAGCTAATTTTCAATTACACAAATGACATTCGAACAATTAAAGTTAATACCCAACATCCTCAAATCATTGAGGGATGAAAACTACACTTCACCTACCGATATACAAGCTCAAGCCATCCCGCTCATTTTAGATGGAGAGGATGTGCTAGGCAGTGCTCAAACGGGAACAGGGAAAACAGCAGCGTTTGCAATTCCCATTATTCAACATTTAGAACAAGATCAAGACAGAGCTCACGGACGACGCAAAATTTTATCGTTGATCGTCACCCCGACAAGGGAGCTCGCAATACAAATTGGTGAAAGCTTTGATGCATACGCGCGATATACCAACGTAAAAACGACAGTCGTTTTCGGAGGTGTTTCTCAAGGTTCTCAGACCAATGCGCTCCGCTCCGGAGTAGATGTATTGGTGGCCACTCCCGGTCGACTACTCGATCTGATGGATCAAGGTTATATCTCGCTAAACGATGTGAAGTATTTCGTTCTGGACGAAGCAGACCGTATGCTTGATATGGGGTTTATCCACGATATCAAAAAGCTTTTAAAGAAATTACCACGAGAGCGTCAATCGCTCTTTTTCTCAGCCACCATGCCGAAGAGTATTCTCAAGCTTTCTAATGAAATCTTGAGAAACCCGAAAAAGGTAGAAGTAAGTCCGGTTTCGTCAACAGCGGAGACCATTCAACAGAAACTTTATATGACCAATAAGTCGAGCAAGAAGGAATTGCTCCTCCATTTGCTCAAAGACCCCGATCTTGATCAGGTATTGCTGTTTTCGCGTACCAAGCACGGTGCCGATCGAATCGTGAGAGATCTTCGGAAGAAAAGAATTGAAAGTGCAGCCATTCATGGTGATAAGAGTCAAGGTCAGCGGCAAAGAGCCTTAAGTGAATTCAAAGACGGTAAAATCAGACTCTTGGTAGCGACGGATATTGCTGCTCGAGGTATCGATATCGACAAGCTTCGGTATGTGATAAACTATGATATCCCGAATGAGCCTGAAACCTATGTGCATCGAATTGGTCGATGTGGAAGAGCAGGAGAAGAGGGTGTTTCCATCTCCATTTGTGAGCCTGAAGAGAATGCATATGTTCGAGATATTGAGAAGTTGACCAGGCAAACAATTGAGGTAGTTAAGGACAATCCTTTCCCGCAAACGGATAGGCCTATGAACGCTCAGGAGAAGAAAGAAGCGGAAAAAGAAAAGCAGCGTCGCAAACAAGAGTTTTTTGCCAATCGCAAGAAAAATAAGGAGAATGGTGGCGGAAGAGGGAGAAGAAATAGCGGTGGGCAAAATCGCGGAAGGCGATAGTAGCTAGTCAATTGCCGTATTTACACAAAACACGGGTATCCCTTGCTCATTGAGTAAGACATCTTCTTTCTCCATCTTTCCAAAGTGCTTATTACGCTCCGATACATTGGAGATGATAGAGACTAAATCCATTCCTGCTTCTTTGACTTTCTTTAGAGTGATGGCAGCGTAGCCGTGGCTTCTGTTTTCTCTTTCGAATTCAATTACACTTGATTTCACTTCATTTTCCTTGAGGTACGCCATTGTTGAATCCAAGTTGGCTCTTGAATCCTCGTCGAGTTCTACCCCTTTTCTGAGCACAGCAAGTACAACGATCTCACCGTCTTCAGCAAGAACTTTTCTGGTCTCGATCACCTTTTTCAAGAATTTGGGGTGAGGTGAGACGGGAAACATCACCTTTCTATAACCCTCTTCTGCTACATGAGAGTCGGTAGGGAGAACCAATGAGCTGAATGGCAACTCACTGACCAGTTTGTAAATGGCTGATCCATGCAAACTCATATCAAAGCCTTCAGCACCTCTGGTGCCAACGATTACCAAATCGGGTGACACTCCGTTTGCAATTTGTATTGCTGTTTCAAAAAATCCACCTTCTTTAAAAATCAGTTCAGACTTAAGGCTTGCTTCGTTCACTTGATCCAAATAAGGCTGTAGATCTGACTTGAGCTTTTCGGGATCATTCTTGCCATCAGAAATATGACTGACAAAGATTTCAGATCCATGCATCCGGCCAAATGCTACCGCTTGATCTATCGCGCGTTGTGACGCTTCAATGAAGTTGACGAAGACGAGTATCTTTTTCATACCGTGATTCTTTAAGAATAAGAGTTCGAAGAATTTGAGTTGCGAAGATAGGGATTGATGTGGCTCTTGGTGATTTTCTTGCTACTTGATGAGAATTAAAAAGTGGGTGATGCTACTTAATTATCCGATGTAGATTTCTTTTTTCCTGCTCCTATACGAATGTTGGCTTGGAGGTATAAACTGCTATTGTGCGAGCCCGATATTGATTTGTAAACATCAAAAAGACCATAATAGTACCGAACACCAATAGACATTCCTTTTCCTTTCATCAGAGTATAGCCCGTCCCTAAAGAAAAACCCATATCGAAGCGATTCAGTTTATCCGTATTGGTTTGCTCGCTAACTGTTGAAACATCATCCATTTCTGTTTCAAACTCAACAAGTCCATTTTTGAGTAATCCGAATTGAGGTCCAAGAGTTACATAGATATGATTGTCAAACCTGTATTTCGCAAAAAGGGGAGCGACAAAATAATTCAACGTCTGACTGTATGTCCCATCTGCGCCATAGTAGTTGGCTTCGATTGCATTCAAGTCTTTTTCTGACAATTTGCTCACTCCCAAATTTGACTTCAGCAATAGGCCAGTGTAAATCCAAAGATTATTCTTGGCTCTAATGTCAAAATAAAGGCCGAGATTAAAACTGGACAGGGCCTTATTTGCTTCAAGGGCATTCATTTCAGACCAGCTAAATCCTCCTTCAAGACCGAATTCTACGTTGGGCGAGTTCAACTTATCCCCGAATAAAAGTGAAATCAAAATCTGCGATTGTGCTTGATAGCTTATCAGTGCGAGCGAGCAGACTAAAAAAAGACGTTTCATAATTGAAGTTAGATTTCCAGAAGTTTAAATATAGAGACTAGTCTTCGAAGATACAGCAGTTGATTTCGGTATCATAGTCGCTTTGTAAACAAATCCATATTGGCATCCGTTTTGATAATACATAAAAAATAAATTATGTTATTAACTGAAAGTATAGGCATAAGGTAATTAGATGAGCTGTTGTTCATAGACCTAAATGAGTGTCATGCTTTCGCAAAACGATAAAACCATGAAAGCGCTCACCATTCGAATATCGCTGCTATGTGCCGCGGTTGTTTTTCTCTCAAGTTGTGTTACTATTCGTCAAGGAACCGTAGGTGTTAAAAGGACCATCGGAAAAATTGATGAAAAGGTTATTCCTCCAGGGGCAAAAGCCTATAATCCATTTGCCACTCGCATTATCGTCGTTCCGGTTCGAACGGAAAACCTCGAAGTGAATCTAGATCTTCCATCGAAAGAAGGTGTTAATGTCAATGCAGAAATTTCTATCCTTTATCACGTCGAAAAAGAAAAAGCCACTGATGTAATCGGCAACATTGGGATGGATTATGAAAGCACGGTCATTCTTCCGGTCTTCAGGGCAGCTGCCGCTGATGTATCGGCACGTTACATGGCCAAGGATATGCACACGGGTAATCGCTACGAAATCGAAACAGAGATTAAAGAGCAAATGATGAAAATTATCGGTGATCGCGGATTTGTCATTGAAGCTGTACTCATGAAAAGTATCCAATTACCGCAGGGGTTATACGCCTCCATCGAAGACAAGCTTCAAGCCGAGCAGGAGTCGCAACGTATGGAGTGGGTGCTGCAGAAGGAGCGCCAAGAAGCTGAGCGGCGCACCATCGAAGCTGAAGGAATAAGAGATGCCAATCGCATCATTTCTGAAGGCTTGACGCCACAGATCATTCAATACAAAACCATTGAAGCCTATCGTGAACTCTCCAAGTCTCCCAATGCCAAAGTCATTATCGGTGGCGGAGATCAAATGATGCTGATGGAACCGTAGTTGAATAGAATTAGAAATGAAAATGAGCAACGTCGTTTGGCGTTGCTTTTTTACAATTAGTGATTTTAAATTTTTCGATCGAAATTTCTTGGTTACAATTAGAAGTAGTTGATTGTAGCAAAATATTCTCTTGGGAACTCTTCGAAAAATACTACTGGTTTTAGGTTCAGTATTTCTGATTTATCAGACTTGGCGTTTGATGGTGAGTCTTACCGCTATCCAAGGTCAAGAGTTCGATTGGTACCTAGACTTGATTCTCGCCTTTCTGCTCAACCTTTTTACCACCGGGATCTTTGCCTTCGTTGGATTTGGGTTTCCTACTTATCGGCTTTTGCCAAAAAAGTATTATTCCATCTCAAATCCAGCGATCATTTCTTTTTGGTTTCGCTCGCTAGGAGTTGCTGCCTTTAGAAATTTATTGATGTTTACTTTTTGGGGGACTGCGAAAAATCGTCAAAAGTATTTTGATGGTACGCGCAGTGGGATTCGGAATTTCATCTACCAAACAAAACAATCGGAATTTGGTCACTTGGCGGCTCTTATTGTGATTGGAATTCTCAGTGTCATCTTGGCTTTTGACGAATACTATCTGATGGCCACTATGGCGACAGGGATTAATCTTATTGGAAATCTCTACCCAGTGATCTTGCAGCGCCATCATCGTATGCGGTTGGGGAAGCTCGCAGAGATGAATTGAGCTTCACAAGTGAAATCACGCTGCCGACCGAGATCTTCTTGCGAACCACCAAACATAGCCGTAACAAGCAATCGGCAGTAAAAAGGCCAACTTAAAACCAAGTCCATCTGCTAATGCGCCGAAGAGCGGAGAGATCAATGCGCCTCCGAAAATAGCCGTACAAAGCACTCCCGAAATTCGCGGTTTCAAATCGCCTTGACCTTCTAGTGTGAGCGAGAATATCGTTGGGAAAATGATGCTGTTAAAAAGCCCAACCGACAAGATGGCAAACATAGAAACGAGTCCTGCGGTGCTCATGGAAATCACTACCATCAAAACGGCCATGACTGCAAAACCCGCAAGTACTTTGCTCGGTGAGAGAACATTGGTTAGCAAGCTCCCGATAAAACGCCCCAACATGGCGCCACCCCAATAAATGAATACAAAACTTCCCACTACTGCTTTTCCATCAATAGACTGCAGATTTCCACCGGAAAAAATGGAGGCTATCCAATTCATGAATTGACTTTCGCGAATTGGTTCGACCAAATTCATGTCGAGAAAGTAACTCACCAAATAGCTTCCTATAGCCACTTCCGCTCCCACGTAGAGAAAAATCCCAAGTGCTCCAAGTTGCGTTTTTCTGTTTTGCAACACCTCCTTGTAGCCACCTTGCGGATGGTCTTTAATGATTTTCGGAAGGGGAACCACGATGAAGAATAGAACCAAGAATCCGATTGCCGCGGCCAACCAAAGAAAGGGTCCTTGAACGGCACTCGCTTCTGAAATGTAATAGTCCATTTGAGCTACTTCGTCCAAGACATCAATTTCAGCTTGGGTCTTAATGGAGTCACTCAGCAAGAAGGCTGCGCCCGCGATCGGTGCGATGGTCGTTCCCACGCTATTGAATGCTTGTGCCAGATTGAGTCGGCTAGAGGCTTTTGACTCATCGCCCAAAACGGCCACATAGGGATTAGCCGCTACTTGCAGAATTGTCATTCCACCCGCAAGGGTGAAATAGGCCAGCATGAACAGCCCGAAAATCCGCTCTCCTGCAGCGGGGTAGAAGAGGAGGCAGGCTATGGCCATTGTCGAAAGACCTAGTACTACTCCTTTTTGGTAGCCAATTCGAGTTAAGATTAATCCCGCCGGAATGGACAATAAAAGGTAAGCCAAGAAGAAGGCAAACTGAACCAACCCCGCCTCGAAATAGGAGAGTTCAAAAACATCCTTCAATCGCGGGATGAGGCTATCGACTAAAACGGTAATAAACCCCCACAAGAAGAAGAGAGAGGTGATAATGGCAAAAGGAACGGTGTATTTGTTGCTTTTCACTTGAGAGCTATTTGTCAATTTTAAAAGTTTATCTTGTTAAGAGTTGGCAAATATAGACTTTAGCAATTCTGCTGTTACACCGAGCCCGCCGAGATTTTGATGATTCTCAGGCGTGTTAATTGAGAGGCCACAGAGCTCGCTAGAGCTCGAAGGAGAACCAAATAATTAAATAGGCATCCTTTAAAATGAAAAAAGATGAATTGACTTCGGCTATTATTGGAGCTGCTATTGAAGTTCATAAAACACTTGGCCCAGGTCTCCTCGAATCTGTTTATGAGAAAAGCTTAGCTCATGAATTGGTGCTAAACGGTTTTGAAGTTAAGAAACAGGTGTGGCAGCCTGTGCACTATAAAGGGATTAAGATGGATCAAGGGTATCGGCTTGATATGGTAGTAAACGAAGAAGCGATTGTTGAATTAAAGCATGTCGAAGTAATATTGGACGTTCATACTGCCCAAGTTCTAACATACCTGCAATTATCCAAGTACAAAAAAGCGTTGCTCATTAATTTTAATGTGCGACTTCTGAAGCATGGCATAAAAAGGTTTGTCAATTAATATCTCGTAATACTCTTTCGAGCTTTAGCGAGCTCTGTGCTCTCAGATTGAATAGCACATCAGTCAAAAAAATCTCGGAGAGCTCGGTGTAACCAATAGCAAAACATGTAACACCAACAAGTTAACCCAAGTAAAACTCCGACGCGATTCTATTGTTCTTCCCACCACGAAACTCCATTCTGGCGAATCCTTCATGAAGGCTGTAGCTTCCCGTTTCACCAGCTTTATTTATTGCGATGTAGCCAATTTGAAAGTCTTTAATATCCTTGGATTTTTTAACGGTCCGCATTACCGCTTCTTTGCACGCCTCGGCAGGGCTCATTCCGTTCCTCATTAGCTCAACTATTAAAAAGCTTCCGACTTGTTTCATGATTTCTTCTCCCAATCCTGTTCCTGAGGCACCGCCCACCTCATTGTCGACAAAAAGACCACTTCCAATGATAGGCGAATCGCCAACTCTGCCGGCCATCTTATATCCGAGACCCGAAGTAGTGCATGCTCCTGCAATATCTCCGTTTTTATCAAGAGTCAACATCCCGATGGTATCGTGATTTTCAATATTGATTATTGGTTTATAGTCTTTTTCTTTTAACCATTCCTTGTATTTGGCTTCGCTTTCTTCCGTCAATAAATCTTCTTTAGGGAATCCATTTTGGTATCCAAATTCTTCGGCCCCCTTTCCTGCGAGCATCACGTGCGGAGTGTCGGTCATTACTTTTCGTGCTAGGGATGCGACATGAGTAATGTTTTGCACGCATACAACACTTCCGGCATTTCCATCAGGAGCCATGACGCATGCATCTAAAGTTACTCTGCCCTCACGGTCGGGTGCTCCGCCTCTTCCAACGGTCGTGTTTTTGATATCCGCTTCCTCGACTGAAACACCTTCAATGGCAGCATCTAGCGCTGATTTTCCTTTTTCAAGTGCGTTGCCCGAAGTTTGATTTGCATCCACAAATCCCCAGGTGCAGATTGAGATAGGGCCTCCTGAATTGACCTTCGCCGGAGCTGCTTTTTGCTCGGATTCAGGGCTAACGCCACAGCTTACTACTGCGAGTCCAAGTCCTACTTGACCTGTTGATCGGATGAATTTTCTACGGTCCATTATTCAACGCTTATTTCATCAATAAATACCCAAGCGGTCCCTTCGTATTCATAGCCAATATGCCATTCAGGCAATGGGCCTACTGTTTTTGCGGTAAGTCTTACCCGTTTTATTTTCCTCTCGGAAAAATCAACTTGAATTTCTTTCACCGCAATTTCGTCAGATTGAGCGGTCGATTGAATTTCAACTGTTTTGACGGATTCCCAAGTCTTACCATCGGCTGAGACTTCCAGCGTCACCAAAGTTGGATAAAATATCCAGCTCTTCTGGTCTTGCAGGAAAGCTGTTTCGATATGACTCACTGTTTTCATATCTCCGAGATTTATCGTAGCCACGACATCCTGATTTTGATACCCCTGCCACGACCCCGTTCGAAAATCACTCGTTCCGCGAATTCCATCGATCAAGGCATCGTTGCCACCTGCGCTGTATTCATTAGCGAATTCACTGTCCAGTTCAATTGTCACATTCGGATCGATCTTAAAAAACTCCGTTTCCAAGCGAACACTTTCCTGTTCATCCTTTTTAGCGTAAACGCTGAGCTTTCCTTTTTCAGAAAGCTCAAATGGTTCTTTGTAGAGAAGGAACTCTGCTTCATTCCATTGATAGTAAATTTCTACTGTAGGGTCGATATGACCAAGCTCGACCAAAGTCGTATTTTTAAAGGCCGATTCTCCGTTTGCGATAAATGGAGGGGTGAGAATAAGGTGTTCTTTTATCTCCGTTTGAGGGATGTCGGCATCTGTCGAAGCCCAGTCGGTGGGATTTGGCGAAAGCTCAAAAACCAATGTACCGCCAGCTACAATTTCGTTGTGCTCCAGGTAACTTCTTTCCAAGGATTCTCCATTCAGGCTTGCAGACTTGATGTACTTATAGCCCTCTTCAACTCCATTGGCTACTATGGTAAATTGATTTCCGTTTTCCAGGTTGATGGTTGCTTTTTCTACGAGTGGAGAACCAATGATGTAATGATTGCTTCCTGGTGTGACGGGGTAAAAACCCAATGCCGAGAAAACATACCAAGCGCTCATTTGACCACAGTCCTCGTTTCCCGAAATACCATCGGGGGAGTTAGAGTACAGAGTGGTGAGAATTTCGTTGACTATCTCCTGAGATTTTGATGGCTTGTTTACAAAATTATACAAGTAAGCCATGTGGTGACTTGGCTCGTTGCCATGCGCGTATTGACCGATCAATCCGGTTATATCGGCTTGGTGTCTTCCGGCCGTTTCGTTTTTGGCGCTGAAGAGTTGGTCGAGATGCCCTTCGTACTTCTTCTTTCCACCCATCAATCCAAAGTGACCCGAAATATCCTGTGGCACATAGAGGCTGTACTGCCAAGCGTTGGCTTCGGTATAATTGAAGTTAACCTCATAGGGATCAAAGGGGCTAAACCATGTATTTCTAAAACGCGCCCGCATGAATCCGGTAGACGGGTCAAAGTGGTTTTTGTATGACTGTGCTCGTTCGAGGTACGTTTCGTAATCAGCCGTTTTACCCATGGCTTTTGCCACTTGGGCAATGGTCCAGTCGTCATAGGCATATTCCAATGTTTTGGAAACCGATTCGCTTTCGGATTCTACCGCTACAAAGCCATTTTTCTTGTAGCCTTCCAGTCCCAAGTGATCTCTTGTGGCGGAATGCATCATGGCCTCGAAGGCGAGTTCCTCATCGTAGCCGTTAATTCCTTTGAGGTAAGCATCGGCAATAACCGGAATGCCGTGGTAGCCGATCATGCAACCCGTGTAGCCTGCCGATAAGTCCCAAATCGGAATGATGCCACCTTCTTCGTACTTCGCCAGCATGGTATTTATGAAATCATTTGTTCGCTCTTGCTCGATGATGGTGAAGAGCGGATGTGCCGCGCGGTAGGTGTCCCAAAGTGAGAATACCGTGTAGTAATCGAAGTCCTTGGTCTCGTGAATTTCTAAATCCATTCCACGGTAACGTCCGTCGATATCTTGGTAGAGATTTGGCGCAATCATCGTATGATAGAGCGAGGTGTAAAAAGTCGTTTTTCGATCCAGGTCGCTTTCTTCAATCGCGATCTTTGAGAGTTGAGTATTCCACGCGTCTTGCGCATTTTTCCGCACTTCGTCGAAGCTCAAGCCGCCTATTTCTTCGAGCATATTCTGCTTTGCCCCTTCTTCGTCGACGGCCGAAATACCCACTTTTACAATGACTGGTTCGTTCTCAGGATTGTCAAGGACAAAGGCTCCTTTGGTTGGCTTTTGATCTGCATTGAATACTTCACTCTCGATGGGGTGTGAAAACTCGATATAGAAGAATAGACGCTGATCATTTGCCCAAGCCTGAGAATGGCGGTACCCCGAGAGGGCAGTGGGAGAGGTTTTTTCTATTTTATGATCGAGCAATTTATCGCGGTGCTCCAAATCCAAAATGATGACTTGGTTTTCTGAAGTTGGAAAATGATAGCGATGAATTCCAGCTCTGAGTGTGGTCGTTAATTCAACCTCAATGTCGGTGTCATCAAGATTCACTTTGTAATAACCCGCTTTGGCTTCTTCATTTTCATGAGAAAAGGAAGACGAATAACCCACTTCACCATCGGCGCCATTATTGAAAACAACCGCATTGGTAGGCATTAGCAGAATGTCGCCGTAATCGCTCACTCCCGTTCCGCTCAAATGGGTATGTGAAAATCCATAAATCACAGAATCGCTGTAATGGTATCCTCCACATCCGTCCCATCCGTCGAGGCGCGTATCAGGGCTGAGTTGAACCATTCCAAAGGGAAGAGTAGAACCAGGGAAAGTATGTCCGTGACCACCTGTGCCAATAAATGGATTGACAAATTGGGTGTAATTCTCCTCGATGGAAACTGGCTCGATGGGTGCTTTCGGGGATGTTTGTCCGCATGAAATCAGAATCAATAGCAGACTAAAAAGGGTAAAGTGCCTGAACATGTGAGCAAGATAGGAAAAGGGAGTTTGTACCAAAAAAGAATTCTATTTTCGAAATCCCTTTCTCATATTTGAGCTTATGATACATGGCACCCACAATGCACTTTCTGACTCTCGCAACGACTCAGTTTTAATCTTCATCAATAATGAACTTCTACCTCGTGAAGACGCCAAGATCTCTGTTTTTGATAGTGGCTATTTGGTCGGCGATGGTGTTTGGGAAGGCATCCGACTACACCACGGAGTACTCTGCTTTATTGATGATCACCTCGACCGTCTTTGGGAAGGTGCCGCATCTATAGGAATGCAGCTTCCCTTTTCGAGAGAAGAATTGGTAGAGACGATCAGAAAGACGCTTCACGCAAACAAAATGGAAGACGATGTCCACGTGCGAGTTATGGTAACGCGTGGAATCAAGAAGACTCCCTCTCAAGATCCGCGTTTGACCATTTCCGGACCTAACTTGGTGATCATAGCCGAGCACAAAAAGGCTTCCGAAGAAACGCGGGAAAAAGGAATCACTCTTTTCACCTCTACGATTCGTCGAGGTTCTCCCGACTACCTTGACCCGCGACTCAATTGCCACAGCAAGCTCCACGAAGTTCAAGCCCTTATCCAAGCTTTGGAGGCGGGAGCAGATGAAGCGCTGATGCTCGATGTCCGCGGTTTTGTTTCAACGTGCAACGCCACTAATTTCTTTATCGTAAGAAAAGGAGAAGTATGGACTTCGACCGGTCAATATTGCATGAACGGAATCACGCGAGCCAAGGTGATCGAGGTTTGTGAGCGAAACGGAATCCCTTGTCATCAGAAGGATTTTTCACTCTATGATGTCTATGGAGCTGACGAAGCTTTTGTAACGGGAACCTTTGGAGGTCTTACCCCAGTGACCAAAATTGACGGACGAACAATCGGCGAAGGAACCTATGGGCCAATGACGAAAAAGCTTCACCAACTCTATCAATCACTTATAAAAGAAGAAGTAAGCAATGGCTGATAATACTACACGAATCTGTCTCTGGTCGGGACCTCGTAATGTGTCCACCGCACTAATGTATTCTTTCGCACAGCGAAGTGATTGTCGGGTTTTTGATGAACCATTGTACGCTCATTACCTCAGTCATACTGATGCACACGAATATCACCCCAGATCAGATGAGATTCTGTCTACGATGGAAAACGACGGTGAGAAAGTGGTGGAAATGATGATGGGCTCTCATAAGAAGCCCGTGGCGTTTTTCAAGCACATGACCCATCATCTGTTCGATTTAAAGCTGGACTTTTTGAAAGACTGTGTTAATGTAATATTGACACGCGATCCTCGCGAAATGTTGGTGTCATTTGACAAGGTCATTCCCAATCCCTCCATGCAAGATGTGGGCTACGAAGCTCACTTGATGCTAATGGATCATCTCGAACGAATAGGACAGAAGGCCATCGTTTTGGATTCAAAGGAAATATTGCTTGATCCTAAAACTGCCCTGACCAAATTTTGCGATACCATTGGAATTTCTTTTCAAGATGGCATGCTTTCATGGAAAGTGGGTCCGATACCGGAAGACGGTATTTGGGCTGAGTACTGGTATGGTAATGTGCATAAGTCCACTGGATTTCGACCATACTTCGAAAAGGAGATTGATTTTCCCGAAAGGTTGGAGCCTCTTTTAGAAAAGTGTCAAAAAATCTATCAGGAATTGGTTAATAGAAATTGAAAAAGCGCAGAGATAACTCTCCACCCCTTCCTCTTCATATTAGCAGAATGGTCTGCTCTATTTCGTAAAGTGCTTAGTCGCCATTCCCTCTTCTGTTTGAATATTGATCGAGTAGAAACCCGATGCTAAATCAGAAACGTCAAAACGTGTCACTTGAGCCATTCCTTGGGTAAACTCCTTGATCACCGCACCGCGGATATCGAAGATTCTGATCGTTGCTTCTCCTGTTTGATTGTCACCCATATCGAGGTTTACAAAATCAACCGCAGGAACGGGATAAATAGAAACTCCTTTCAGGGAATTGTAATCTGAAGTAAGCAATGGCACTCCTGAAAGGTATCGCGCGTTTCCACCATCAGAAATTCCGTCAGTAGATTGTTGAAAGGTCAAGAAAATCGGAACGGGATATCCGTCGATCACCCAGCCGTAGCTATCAAGAATCGTTTCGGAAACAATGGGCTCTCCTATACCTACGTCGAATGTAAGTTCGGTGGTCTCCACTGTGTGGATGCGAAGCACATTTTGATAAGTGGCATCGGGAGTAATTAAAGTACCATAGCCATCTACCTCCAACTGGTATTCAGAAACTCCTTCGGTTTCAAAACCGAAAGATTCAGTCGTAAACTCTGCTAAGTCAGTATAGGAATCCCCAAATGTCATTGGAGTGGATAGGTCTCGTCTCGGGTTTGAATAAACTTGTGAAACAAAGCCAATGACCTCCAGACCAGCCGTGTATACCCCATCAGATTCAAAATTATAAAAGATATAAGTGTTACCTCCTGCTGCTTCAGCAATTCCAACAAGGTCTGAATTGGGATAGGCCAATGCGAAAGGAGTATTTTCCGGTAAATCAAAAGTGGTCATTTGTACTTCAGGAAAGCTTCCTGACGAAAAGTCCCATACTTGGTTTTCACCATCAGGTCCGGGTTCTACTGCATCACCGACATTAAAAGTCGGTTCAGACTCCAATAGGTCATTGGAAAACGGAAAGGTTAGGGTAGGTTGAGCCAAAAGCCCGTTGGCGGCTATGAGCCACACAAAAAGTAACATTCTTTTCATGATGATTTGTTTTGGTTAACGATTTAATTTGAGTGATGCTGGAAAGTCAAAACACTTTAAAACAGTTGATTCTTTCTGATGTGCTAGAGACTTTCAACGACTCTACATTCTCAAATATACCGCCAATAGTCAAAAAGTCAATTTGAAAAATGACGAATGTCATTCTGATTTGATTTTATGATCGCTAACTTCATATTAAACTTTTAAAACCCTCTACATGAAAACTACTATGATTTCAGTTTTATTCGTTGTGCTCCTCGGGGCCTTTTTTTCCTGTGAGCCATCTCAATCTCCCGTTCAGGAAGAATATTCATATTGGCTAGCGAAACATGATAGCAGTCATCACTATCATGAGCTTGTGTATAAACGGCATGAAGTCATGCTGGCCAATCACGAAGAGTTGATGGAGTTTTTAAATTCTCAGGAAAAACCCGATACTGCATTGATGAACGATGCGGCAAGACATACTCAGTTTTACAAAGAGCATGAGAACATCATGAAGAACCACTCGGTCATCATGAGAGAGCATGTGGCTTTTAAGAAACGATACGACGGAGGTAAGATTTCCGATGATGAGCTTAGAGCCAAACTAGACTCCATGAAGCACGATCATCAACACATGGATATTGATCATGAATATGTCATGGAAATGACCACGCAAATCAGGAAGGAGCACAATGATATGCGCCGCAGATTGAATGAAAGCTTGGATAAAAAATAGACAGATAGCTGAGCAAACAATCGCGCAGCTTCAGCTTATTATTCATTAATTCGCCATCCGCCACCTAGCGCTCGGTAAAGCTGAGCATAGGAGGAGAGTAGCTGCTGCTTGGTACCTGCAAAATTGAGTTGAGCCTCAAATTTTTGACGCTGCGACTCAAGGTATTCAAGGTAGCTTGTCACTCCTTCCGAATATCTGGCTTCGGAGAGTCTCTGGGCATTCGTGGCGGCAGTTACGTGTGCCTCTCTCGCTATAAGCTCATCTTTCAACGTTTCGATGCCAATCAAAACGTCTTCTACTTCTTGGTATGCTTCGAGAACAGTTCGCTCATATGCTAATTGTGCTTGGTCTCTTTTACTCTTTTCGATTTCGGCCACTCGCTTAAGCCTGTTGAAATAAAATAGCGGACCTAGCAGTGAAGCTCCAACGTTCCAAACCGGTGCATTGGTTCCTAATCCGTCTATCTCATTACTAGCCACTCCAATTAATCCGGTAAGACTGATACTGGGTAGTCGGTTTGCTTGAGCTGCACCTACGAGGGCATTTTGTGCAACGAGGGCTTGTTCGGCCACCAGTACATCGGGTCTTCTCGACAATATGTCCAAAGGAAGTCCTTCGGGCATGTCAGCATTAAACTCTTGCTGAGTCAAAGGTTTTCCAACTTCAATAGATCTTGGGTTTTGCCCTGTCAACACGCTAAGCTGGTGCTCCGTTTGAGCTATTGCTCTTCGCCAAACAGGAACTTGCGTCTGCGCTATAGCTAGTTGTATTTCAGCTTGATTGACATCAATTTCAGGTATGATACCCTTATCAAAACGCAATTCAATGATGCCGAGCATACTATCTCGCAATGCCACGGTTTGCTGCGAAATTTCGAGCCTGGCTTCGTATTCGAGTAAGAGGAAATAAAGATCTGCCACAGTAGAGGTAAGGCTAATCTGTGCCGCTCTATACCCTTCTACGGTACCCATCAAATCTGCTCTGGCAGCTTCATTCAGTCGTCTAAATTTACCCCAAAAGTCGAGTTCCCAATCTACCGTTCCGAAACCAGTGAATAGATTTTGAGGCTCGCTCAGCACGATTTGCTGAAAGTTTCCTCGAGAAGCTCCGACTTGATAACTGAACTCGGGAAGCATCTCCGTTTTTTGGTTGGAAAGAGCCAATTGAGCTTGTACAATGTTTTCTCCAGCTATCGCCAAATCTTGATTATAGGTCAAGGCCTTTACTACAAGCGAATCGAGAACAGGATCATCGAAAATGGCAAACCAATCATAATCGATGGTGGTGTCCGGTTCGAGGCTATCGGTATTTACCAAGAACTCTTCCGGAATGTCGTTTGCTTCTGCAAATCGGTATCCATCAGGAATTTCTAGTTCCGCGCCTTGGTAGTTTTTTCCCATTTTGCAGGAAGCAACTGCAAGAACTAAGAATATCAAAACGAATTTTCTCATGATGCTCCTCCTTCTTTAATTAGTTCGGCGTCGCGATTTTGTTCGTACTTAGCTACTTTTCCAACCAGAACGAAAAGCATGGGGTAGAAGACAATTCCCAGTGCTGTGGCAATGCCCATGCCTCCTAGCAGTGCCACACCCATTACTTTCCTGGCTTCAGCCCCAGACCCTGAAGCTAACAGCAGAGGCAGAATTCCTAAAATGAAAGAGAATACCGTCATTAAGATGGGCCTGAACCGAAGTTTTGCTGCTGCCACTGCAGCCTCAATTAAAGAGAGGCCTTCGTCAAATTTCATTTTGGCAAACTCTACGATCAAAATGGCATTTTTGGCGGCCATTGCTATAAGCATCACCAGTGAGATCTGTGCGAAGATGTTTGTAAGGTAGCTTTCGCTGAAAAGCCGGAAGAACCACAAAAACAAGAATGCCCCGAATAATGCGAAGGGCGTTCCCAATAGGATGGCGAAAGGCATGGACCAACTTTCGTATTGTGCTGCAAGAATCAGGAATACGAAAAGCAGCGAGAAGGCAAATACAATTCCTGCCTGTCCGGAGGATTTTTTCTCTTGGAAGCTCATTGCGTTCCAAGAGTAAGTCATGTCATCAGGGAGCGTTTCGGCAGCGACTTCTTCCAGTGCATCTAGTGCTTGAGCGCTACTAAATCCTTGTGCAGGTGACCCTGTAATTTCGGTGCTTCGCAATAGGTTGAACCGATTGGTGTAATCGGGACCCGACGTATTTTTTACCGTCACGAAAGTAGAAACGGGTACTGACTCTCCTTCTTTATTTTTCACATAGAAGAGTTCGAGTCCGTGTTCGTTTTGCCTATACTCGGGTTCGGCTTGCACATACGCTTTGTAGAGTCTACCGAACCGATTAAAATCATTGACATAAGCACCGCCCAAAAACGCGGCAAATGTGCTGTATACATCGCCAATGGCTACCCCGGATTTCAAAATCTTGTCGGTGTTGACTTCCATCGAGCGCTGCGGGACAGTGGCTTGGAAGGTGGTAAACGCCGAGGCTATCTCCGGCCTTTTTTGAGCTTCAGCAATAAACTTGTAAGTGTTTTGTGCCAAATAAACCGGATCATTACCCCCACGATCTTGCAGTATCAAACTGAAACCAGAGCCATTTCCTAGTCCCGGAATGGCAGGCGGGCCGAAAGCCATTGCCTGAGCTTCATTTATATTTTGAGAAAGCATCACATTGACTTCCCGCATCACTTCTGCTACTGTTTTCTCTCGAAGATCCCAATTGGTCAATTTCACGAACATAAAGCTGGTGTTTGGGATCATTGCACCTGCCAAGAGGCTGAATCCTGCGACGGTAGTTACATATTCTACATCCTCGCGTTCCATGAGCAGATTTTCAATCCTTTCTGAAACGGCGTCACTTCGCTGAAGAGAAGATGCATTGGGCAGCTGAATGTTGACATAAAAATAGCCCTGATCCTCTTCCGGTAAGAAGCCTCCAGGGACGAGTGAGCCGAAAACACCCGCTGCAATTCCCGCAATAACCACGTAAACTATTCCGCGTTTAAACTTACCGGTAACGACTCGCGCTGTGGCTGAATATGATTCCGTTGTTTTATCAAAACCTCGGTTGAACGAATTGAAAAATCGTTGCAAAGGGCCTGGCTTTTTCTCTTCGGATTCTTTGCTCTTAGGTTTGAGGATAAGCGAACAGAGGGCCGGTGATAAACTCAGTGCATTGATGGATGAAAAAACAACCGATACTGCGATGGTGATGGCAAATTGTTGGTAGAGTTTACCCGTAATTCCCGCCATTGCGGCAACAGGCACAAATACTGCAATCATCACAAGGGTGGTGGCTATAATAGGGGCTGTCACTTCGCGCATGGCAGCAGAAGTAGCCTGCTTGGCAGACATTCCTTTGTCCATATTCACTTGCACAGCCTCCACCACCACAATGGCATCATCTACCACGATTCCGATGGCCAATACCAAACCGAGAAGAGAAAGTGTATTGATGGTAAATCCCAATAGGGGGAAGAACATAAAGGCCGCGACCAACGAAACGGGGATAGCCAATGTTGGGATAAGTGTGGCGCGCCAGTCTTGAATAAAGATGAACACTACCAACACAACCAGAATAAGCGCGATAATAAGCGTTTCAATGATTTCGTCTATCCCTGCGGTGATGGGTTCTGTCGCATCCAGAGAAACGGTGTAGCCGATACCTTCCGGGAAATTTTCAGCCATCTTATCCATGGCAGCTATTACATCTTCTGCTAAGACTACCGCATTAGAACCGGGAGCTTGGTAGATCGACAAGAGGGCACATTGTTCACCATTCAAACGAGTAAAAGCATTGTAGCTCTCTACTCCGAGTTCGACGCGAGCAATATCTCCGATTCTAACCTGACTTCCATCAGCGGCAGATCGAATAACTATCTCTTCAAATTCTTTCTCCGTAACTAATCTGTCCGGCAGGCGAACGGTGTAAGTGAATTCGGTTCCTTTTGGTGCCGGTTCTGCTCCGAATTTTCCACCGGGAGAGATCACATTTTGCTCTTGGATAGCGGTGGTTATTTCGGGAATGGTGATACCCAATTTGGCTAATCTATCAGGTTTGACCCATATTCTCATAGAGTAATCACTCGCTCCGAGTACATCCACACGGCCAATTCCCTTGATCCTCGCCAACTCATCTTTCACGTTGATAATGGCGTAATTACCCAAGGTGCTTTGATCATAGCGCCCGTCCGGAGATGTCATAGAAATGAGCATGAGAATGTTGGGCATTGACTTTTGGGTCTTAACACCGATTCTTTTAACTTCTTCAGGGAGTTTTGGAGTAGCCGCCGATGACCTTGTTTGAGTAAAAACCGTGTTCATATCAGGGTCAGTACCCAAATCGAAAGTCACATCCAAAGACATTGTACCGTCATTGGCATTGGTCGACTTCATGTAGAGCATATTCTCTACGCCGTTGATTTCTTGCTCCAAAGGTGAGGCGACAGATTGCTCCACACTTACGGCATTCGCTCCTGTAAAAGAGGTGCTCACTCGCACAACGGGTGGTGTAATGTTCGGATACTGCTCGATCGGTAACCCCAAAATCGATACGCCACCGATGATGATCATAAAGAGAGCAATGACTATGGCGACTATTGGCCTACGGACAAAAAAGATGTCGTTCTTATCTTCCATCTAGTTTGCGCTTCTCAACTCGGTATACTGCGATTCAAACTCAATGACTTCCACATTTACTTTTTGGCCATCCTTGGTTTTTTGAATTCCCTCAAAAACAATGGATTCCCCTTTGGTTAAGCCCTTCGAAATGATGTAGTAATCTTTGTACTTACCGAGAATATCAATCGGTTTTTGAGTAACGGTGCTGCTATCTGTTACCACCATTACGCTAAACCTGCCTTGAAATTCGGAAACCGCTCTTTGTGGAACGAGCATGCCATTATCCAGCTCGTTTATCACAGCACGAACTCTGGCAAATTGACCAGGTCGTATAAGCCCGTCTGGATTTGGAAACGATGCTTGAATCAATAGAGCACCAGTGTTGGAATCTACTTCTCGATTTATAAAATCTACTTTCCCCGAATGTGCGAAAACACTTCCATCGGACAGGATGAGTTTGAGTCCAAAAACTTCACGCTCATGACCATTCGAAATATCTTCTCTTATTTCCTTGGCCAATTGCAAGTAGTCATTTTCCGTGATGAAGAATTCTACCCTTACTGAATCAATTCTTGAAACCGTATTCAGCAATACGGGGTTTGGGCTGCGACCAACGAACTCACCAACTTTTGCTTGTGTTTTTCCAATAAGCCCGTTGATAGGCGACTTGATTTGAGTGTAGCTAAGCTGGATTTCTTGCATTTCTACATTGGCTGCAGCAGCGTTGACCATTTCTTCAGAAGCATCCCTTTCGGCTATAGACGCATCGCGATCACGCTCACTAACTGCTTTCATATCAGCAAGTGGTTCAACGCGATCCAAATCATTTGAGGCGCGAACTTGACCAACTTTTGCCTCTGCCAATTGACTTTGAGCGGCAGTCAGCAATGCTTGAAATGGCTGAGGATCGATCGAATAGAGGAGTTGATCTTTAGTGACTTTCATTCCTTCTCTAAAATGAATCCCTTCTAAAAAACCTTCCACTCTGGCCCGAATGGGAATATCGATAATTCCGTATACCTGACCGACAAAATCTTTTTCAATTCTGACAGTGTCTTCTATAACTTTTACTACTTGCACGGTCGGAGGAGGCGGAGCCTGAACTTGTTCTTCTTTGCACGAAAAAAGAACGATTAGGCAAACAATGCCTGAGATAAGCTTCTTCATCACTGATTGGGTTAGCTGACAAAAATAGGATATTATTTGGTGGAGATACAGACTCGAAAATCTTCAAAAAAGTGCGACTTCGGATATTTACAAACTCCTCGTTTTCATCTCCGATTCAAGCAAGCTAAGCACAGAATCAAGGTGTTCTGAAGTTTTTGTCAATTGAGCTATTTGAATGGAGTACAATTTCTTTTGAACGATAACCGTATTCGCATATTCAGAATTGTGAATGAGCTCTTGGTAGTTTTTCGGATCATAGAAGTCCATGGAAAATTCATCGAAATCAGGGATCTTGAATTCCACTCTTTGTTTGATTATAAACAATCTGTTAGACTGCGGGCTAAGATGGTTATCAATGTGATTTGAGAGCATTTCTTGCCGTTTCTGAATGTCGCGAAAATCACCTTCGTAGAGCTGGGCGATGCGGTTCCGCAGCTCACTATTTTGGATGAGTGAACCGAGTGATCCGCTCAATTGTGAATAACCCGAAGTGGCCATAGTGAAGAAAAACCTGCGGTGCAAGAGGGAAGTGTGAAATGCAACACCTCTGATTTCTTCTTGTGTGCGGAAGCCTTCCAGCAATGAGTCTGCCGAAGCCTTGATAATCTCCATTTTGGAGCGCATCGATTTTATTTCAGCCGAATTTGATTGCAAGTCGGCTTTAATTTGTTGGAGCAATTGAACTTCCTGTTTTCTATCCAGCTTATTTTGATTCCAATTATTCACCTGTAGGGCAAGCAGGATTCCGACCATCACCAAAAAAATCTCTCCAACAGCATAGAGGATATACTTCTTCACTTTCTCCTGTTTTATCAATTTAGCTCGTGTCCTTCTAAATAAACTCAACATATTCTAAAGGATTCAAACGCCAAAATAGTGATAAATTCTTCCAGCGGTACAGGGGGGCTAGTCTCGATTCAAATCGGGATAGTACTCAGAGTTGCCAATTATTTTTTCCTTTTCGGGAGCCGAAATGACTTGACAATGGCTGATCAATATCTTGGAGAACTTCCAACCCGGGTCGATGTCGGAATCTCCTTCATAGAACTCGTATTGCACATTGAACTTGCCTTTGAAATGAAAGTCGGTGACGGGTTGATTGACGGTCAACTCGGCTTCTGTTTCTATTTCGTAGAGATTGCCCGACAGTTCTGAGTCACCCACTTGGAATGATTTTATTTCTTGTAGAGAAGCTATGTCCAGCTTGTGCACGGTTTCATAGCATGGAATCAAAACACCATTGAAGTTGTAGTCCACAAAGGTGGATTGGAGTTCTTTGAAAGTGGGATTTGGCAGGGCCTTTCGCAGCGAATCGCGCAAGATGGTTTTTTGTTCCTTGGTCATTCTTGCAAAGTCATCACCACTGCCCTTACGCGATTGCACGTCGTTGACCAAGGCGACAATTCCGATGGCGATTAAGAATCCGACCAAACCAATAATGGAGTAGTACAGACCCTTGGTGAATACTTTTCTGAAGGGCGTTCTCTTTGGTGTTGTGATTTGTGCAATCAGAAGAGACACGAGAAAGATGATGACTAATCCGACGTAGATGAAAATGCGCATGTAGTTTACTGTTTCCCGAAAGGTACGATGAAATTATCGCTCAGCTATTTTCATGAACTTTTGTCTGCTTTGCAAATTGCCCGCAACCAGATTAAGCAGATACATCCCATCCGATAAATCATTTACTTCCAGGAGAAAAATGTTGTTGGCAGAGGTAATTTGCGATTTCACAAGCCTACCCGATAAATCGTAAATCTCAATTCGATCCACTTCCACATCCTGCTCCCAAGAAATGGTGATGTTTTGATCGGCGGGGTTTGGGAATAGCCGTGTTTCAAATGCTGATTCAGTCGACACGCTTAATGGATTTCCAAATTCCGTCACCACCGTATTCGTCATAATGGGTTCATTGAAATCAAAATAGATGTAAGCAGTATTTTCAATGGTTTCTCCTTCGCTGAAGGTCGGTAGCGGATCGATCTCATAGCGCACGTGTCCGATACTTCCGTCAAAGTCGGTAGTGCTATCGGGCAAGAAGATTTGGTCAAATTCGAAGTAGAGCACGTTTCCTTCACGGGACAACTCCATGTTATGCGAAGTGGAGATAATTTGAAGTGAATTAATGTCGAGATCGGAATCGATGGTATCGGCGATCACCACTCGCTCGGCGTAAAAAGTTCCCGTGTTTTGGAATCGAATGGTGTACTTCAAAGGAGCGCCAACTTCGAGGAATTCATCTCCGATGGTTGTCGCACTCACTTGCTTGTCGTTGGGGTCGATTGAGCCGACTACTTCCGTTACTGAGGTGAAAGTATTGTTCAGTTCATTTGGATCATCCGCTGAAACATTGGTAGAAATGGTTGCTTCAAGCATCGTTCCGAGACTCACCGTATCGTCGAGTAGAATGGTCAGATTGAATTCAAATGGTAGAAAAGGACAAGCTTGATCGACCTCTATTGAAGCCGAATTGTCGGTTATAATTAGGTCGGGATTAGGAGAGCTTACAATTTCCACATAATCGGGAAATGTGATTTCGACACTGATATCATCTTCGCAGATGGTTCCCACATTGCTGACTTGAGCGAGATAAGTAGCCTCAAACCCAGGTCGATTAGGTTCTAGCGAGATGAGATCGACTGCTACATCTGAGACCAATTCTGTTGCTATAATTGGAATTAAATATTCCTCAAATTGATCTCCTTGTTCTAAAGTTATACTCACGGGATCGCTAGTAAAATAATTTGGTACGTTTTGTATCTCTAGCGCACCACTACCCGTTTCGCCGCATTCTGCGAAATCCCCATTAACTGCTCCGAAAAGTTCATTTCCATCTATTGAATTCAATATACTCGGAAATGGAAAGGCAACTTCACCCTCATCCAATAGACCGTTTGAGTTAAAATCATAATAGGTGTGACCTCGATAGTTTGGGCTACATGTAAGGGAAAGGCATACTCCGTACAGGACCCCATCGTCGTTTTCCGTATTGTCGGTAACTCTCAAAATCCAATCGCCCTGAGCAGGTAGCCCATTGAAAGTTGATAATGGTTCAGCCGGAAGATAGCGACCTCTTGGTCCCATAAAATTATCGAAGTCTTGGGGAGACTCTATTCCGAGATCACTGAACAATACACTGAAGTCCTTATTTCCTTCTTCATTCCCATCAAAATCCAAAAGCGAAATAGTCAAACCTGATGGGTGCTCAAGCTCGATAGATAAGTCGGTGCGGTTATCGTGTCCGATATCAACAAAAATCTCAAAAGATTCAACCAACTCGCCGTCACCGGGATAGGTGAGAATGGTCTCGGCTACGTTTTCCGGTTGTTCTGAGAATTTCGCGAATGGCATAACCAAGTTTTCACACTCGAAATCATTACCGCCCAATAATGAATGACTGCTCATATAAAATTCTGCTGTACCGGTGTCTTCTTGACCACAGTCGCGCACCAAGAGGCATTTGAAATAGTAGGTTTCCTCATCATTGTAGTAAAGAGCTGTGAGGTACATCACCACGTAATTAACACCTACTGTTTCCGCCTCTACTTGGTACGAAACCGAACCGCCTTCGGCCGGTCCATAATCCATTTCCACGGTTAGTGTGTAAGAGCCTGCCTCCGGGGCATAAAACGTGATTCCGTAAGTCCATTCCCATTCAGGTAATACTACCCAATCGATTATTTCAGGGGGCTCGCATTGAGATTTAACTGTAGTGCTCGATAAGGCAATTAATAGAATGAGAATTATCTGTTTCATGATGATGGAGTTTTTGGTTATTTTTTCATAAACATACTCGTACTGATTAATCCACTGGAATTCACTTTCAGCAAATAAATTCCACTTGCCAGATCAGAAACATCAAGCGTGGTTTGAGATAAGTTGTTGATGTTGTTTCCTTGAAGCAATCTTCCCGATAAATCAAAAATCTCAATTCGATCCACTTCCACATCCTGCTCCCAAGAAATGGTGATGTTTTGATCGGTGGGATTCGGGAAAAGGCGTGTTTCAAACGCAGATTCATTCGATACGCTCAATGGATTTCCAAATTCCGTAACCACCGTATTGGTCACAACGGGTTCATTGAAATCAAAATAGATGTAGGCAGTATTTTCGATGGTCTCACCTTCGCTGAAGGTCGGTAGCGGATCGATCTCGTACCGCAAATGTCCGATACTTCCGTCAAAGTCAGTGGCGCTGTCGGGAAGGAAGATTTGGTCAAATTCGAAGTATAGCACGTTTCCTTCACGGGACAACTCCATGTTATGCGAAGTGGAGATAATTTGAAGTGAATTAATGTCGAGATCGCTGTCGATGGTATCGGCTATCACCACTCGCTCGGCGTAAAAAGTTCCCGTGTTTTGGAAGCGGATGGTGTACTTAAGCGGCGAACCATCTTCGAGGAATTCATCTCCGATGGTTGTCGCACTCACTTGCTTGTCGTTGGGGTCGTATGAGCCGACTACTTCCGTTACTGAGGTGAAAGTATTGTTCAGTTCATTTGGATCATCCGCTGAAACATTGGCAGAAATGGTTGCTTCAAGCATCGTTCCGAGGCTTACAGTATCGTCGAGTAGAATCGTCAGATTAAATTCAAATGGCCCGAAAGGACAAGCTTGATCGACCTCTATTGAAGCCGAATTTTCGGAAATAATCAGGTCGGGATTAGGAGAGCTGACAATTTCCACATAATCGGGAAATATGATTTCGACACTGATATCATCTTCGCAGATGGTTCCCACATTGCTTATCTGCGCCAAGTAGTTTGCCTCAAAGCCAGGTCTGTTTGGTTGTAGAGAAATGAGATCGACTGCTACATCCGAGATGATTTCTGAAGCGGTTATAGGAATTAAAACATCTTCGAGTTGATCGCCATCTATTAATGAAATGTCGACGTCAGCTGCCTCGTAGTATTCAAGCACGTTAAGAACTTCTAGTGTTCCGTTTCCTTCTTCAGAGCAATTCCAAAAGTCTCCGTCAGCTCCGGCAAAGAATTGGTCGCCGCTAATCGAGTTTTCAATAAAGGCATAAGAAAAACCGGGTTCGGGATCGTTTTGCACGCCATTTCCATTAAAGTCGTAAAATGCTTTTCCTTCTACTGATGCAATGCAGGGTACTCCGTTTAGCGTTAAACAAATTCCGAAAACCATTCCATCGTCGAGATTGAGATTGTCCACTATCGTCAGCGTCCATTCGCCCGCCATGGGCTCTCCGATCAATACGGACAGAGGCTCGTTCGGTAAAAAAATGCCACGTGGACCTGGACCGTTATTATTGACGTCGGGAATACCTTCATCAGCTTCATCTGTAAAAATCACACTAAAGCCCCAACTTGAACCTAAAAAGGCCTGACCGATTTCCAATAATGATACTTGTGTGCCATTAGGGTGTGTCAGATACATGCTTAAATCACCGTTAAACGTATGCCCTAAGTCAATAAAAGCACTCAGCGATTCCACCACGTCACCATTGTCTGGAACCGTAAACCCAATTTCGTAAACCGCTCCTGATCCATCTGGAAGAGGTTCAAAGGGTTGGTATAAGCTATCGCAATTAAAGCCGGATTCACCCACCAATGAGTGAGCGCTGAGATAAAACTTTGTTGAGTCTGAGTAAATGCCGGCCTTACATTCCACGCTTAGGTAGGCGGTGAAATAGATTGCTCCCAGCGTGGTCCAAGGGGTTAAAAGGCTTTGACTCACGCTAACAGTCATCGTATTCGTGCCCGCCACCGCCGATCCATTAATCGTTAGTATTTCGTTGATGCCAACCTCTTCGGCATAGTCTAAGTTCAAGTCTAGTTGATAGTTTCCTGTGACCGAAGACTCAAAAGTGATGTTGAAAGTGCTGTCGTTCACTGCTGACCAATCCACCAATTCAGGTGCCTCACACTGGGCATTAACAATTGTAGAAATTATAAGGGCTGTGAAAAGAAGGGTTATCTGTTTCATTGGTTTACTGATTGGTTAAGAACCATGAAGATATAAAAATGATGATGGCCCGAAGATTAGATGTTTGCTGTTTATAGGATTCTCAACAACAGAATTAGTTTGCAAACCATATTTGCATTAAGTAATTTTGATTTGCATTTCGAAGCCCGATGCTGATCGCTTATTCAATACATGTTTCCTACGCACACATACTATTCATTCAAGTATGGAGTCCTCTCCCCTGAGGAAGTTCTAGAAGCCGCTATGGCCAATGATTACGAGGTGGTGGCACTGGCAGATATCAATTCTACCGCGGGGTCGATCAACTTTGTGCGCCTGGCCAACAAGAAGGGAATTAAGACGGTTTTGGGCATTGACTTTCGCAACGGGGCGGAGCCGTGCTTTGTGGCTTTCGCCAAAAACAACGAGGGATTTAAGGAGATCAACGCTTACTTGTCGCAATTTCTCCATTCGGGTGAACCAATTCCCGCAGAGGCACCGCCGTTTAAAAATGCCTTCGTGATTTATCCTTTCACATCGGTGACTCCCGAAATGAGCTTGCGCCCGAATGAATTTATCGGCGTTCACCCCCGTGACTTGGTTCGCTTATCGCGATCGCCATTGGCGAAGCAAAAGAACAAACTGGTGATGTGGCATCCGTACAGCTTCAATTCCAAGCGGCACTTTAATGCCCACCGTCTGTTGCGCGCCATCGACAACAATTGCCTCCTTTCCAAACTCCCCAAAAGCGAGGAAGGGCAGCCCGATGACCGCTGGATGCACCGCAACGAGATGATGGCCCTCTACAGCGATTTTCCACAAATCATCGCCAATACCACCCACCTCTTGCAGCGCTGCCGCATCAACTTCGAATTCGGCGATGCTTACCCGCACAAGAACCTGCGCACCTACACCACTTCCGTGGAAGAAGACGAGGCGCTCATTCGCAAGCTTTGCTACGAGAACATCGCCTACCGCTACCCCGATGCCAATCATGTGGTGATCGACCGACTGGAAAAGGAGCTGGAGATCATCACCCAAAAGGAATTTGTCTCTTACTTTTTGATCAATTGGGACATTACCTCCTACGCCCGTCGCCAAGGTTATTTCTACGTGGGGCGGGGGAGCGGTGCCAACAGTATGGTGGCCTATATCCTTCGCATCACCGATGTGGATCCCATCGAGCTCGACCTCTACTTCGAGCGGTTTATAAATCTCTACCGAAAGAATCCACCCGACTTCGACCTCGACTTTTCCTGGCGCGATCGTCCCGACGTGACGCGCTACATCTTCGAGCGATTCAAAAACTGCGCTATTTTGGCTACTTACAATACCTTTCAATACCGCGCCGTGGTGCGCGAGCTGGGGAAGGTTTTTGGTTTGCCGAAAGAAGAAATCGACATCCTGACAACGGGCAAGTTCGACACATCCAAGCTGGACGATATGGCCATTTTGGTGCTGCGCTACAGCCAGCTGATTCAAGGCTTCCCCAGTCACCTGAGTCTCCATGCAGGTGGTATTCTCATTGCCGATGAGCCCATCCACACCTATTCGCCCACGTGGATGCCGCCTAAGGGTTTTCCCACCGTGCAGTACGACATGATCGTGGCGGAAGACATCGGCCTTTATAAATTCGATATTCTCGGTCAGCGGGGACTCGGGAAAATCAAAGACAGCCTCGCCATCATCAAAGAAAACCACCCCGATGACCCCGAATTCGACATTCACAACCTGCGGCGATTTAAGCAAGACGAGACCATCCGCGAGATGCTGCGCAATGGCGATGCGATAGGCTGCTTTTATGTGGAGAGTCCTGCTATGCGCATGCTCATGAAAAAGCTCCGCGTGGACAATTACCTTGGCTTGGTGGCGGCCAGTTCGGTGATACGTCCGGGAGTGGCGCGCTCCGGAATGATGCGGGAGTTTATCCTCCGCTACCGCTTTCCCGAAAGGAGAGAAAAGGCCCATCCCGTGATGCTGGAGATCATGCCCGAGACCTACGGAGTGATGGTGTACCAGGAAGATGTGATCAAAGTGGCGCATTACTTCGCGGGCCTCACCTTGGGCGAAGCCGACGTGCTGCGTCGCGGGATGAGCGGGAAGTTTCGCTCCCGTGAGGAGTTTGCCAAAGCCAAGGGCAAGTTCTTTAGCAATTGCAAAAAGAAGGGTTACAAGGACGAACTCACCGCCGAGATTTGGCGACAGGTAGAGAGTTTTGCGGGGTACGCTTTCGCGAAAGGGCACTCTGCATCTTACGCTGTGGAGAGCTACCAAAGTCTTTTCCTCAAGGCGCATTATCCGCTGGAGTACATGGTGGCGACTCTCAACAATGGAGGCGGATTTTACAGCCGCGAATTTTACGTGCACGAAGCCCGCATGAAGGGCGGGGAGGTCCTGCCGCCTTGCGTCAATACGAGTCGCCATGAGGCGGTCATCCGCGGGAAGTCGATCTACCTCGGCATGGGCATGCTCAATGCCATCGAAGACGAAACCATCCATCGCATTCTGCGCGCGCGGGAGCGTGAAGGCGCCTTTGCCAACCTCGACGACTTCCTCGATCGGGTGCCCATCGGGGTGGAACAAATCGATATTTTGATTCGCATCGATGCCTTCCGCTTTACGGGAAAGAACAAGCGCGAATTGCTCTGGCAGGCCCGCTTCAAACTCGACCCCACCAAGCGACAGCTCGAACAGCAAATCCTCTTTCGCGAACCGCGCACCCACTACGATCTTCCCACCCTCGAGAGCAGCCAACTCGAAGACGCTTTTGATCAAATCGAACTGCTGGGCTTCCCGCTGGTTGATCCGTTTACCCTGCTGGAAGAAGAGCCCGATAGCCGTTTGCTAGCATCTGAATTACCGCAAAGGGTAGGGCAGCGAGTGAAGATCTTTGGCTATATGGTCACCCGCAAGCAGACCAGCACCGCTCGGGGCGACCGCATGGCATTTGGCAATTTCGTGGACTTCCGCGGGGAGTTTATCGACACCGTTCACTTTCCTCAAGTGGCGCGGCAGTATCCCTTTCGTGGTCGTGGGGTGTATTGTATCGAGGGAAAAGTGACGGAGGAGTTCGACTGCTTTAGCATCGAGGTTGAGCGAATGGAGAAGGTGAAGCTGGTGCCTGATGCGAGGTATGTGGAGACGTAGAGGAGGTGTTAGGCTGCCGGCTGCAAGCTACAGGCTGCCAGCTGTATTTTGTGGTTGTTTAATTGAGGCAGAAGAATTCGGCATTATCAATAAAAAGAGATTTCTCTTAGCGAAAATTAGCTGATTGCCAACAGCTAGCGGCCAGCCGCTCCACCCTCATATTCCCCAATCAACTCATCCCTCTGCTTCATGATAGCTTGGTAGGCTTGGGGCATACGTCTGCGGAGGTTGATGACTCTGACCATGCGAACGGAGTCGAACTACATGCGGTCGTACCAAGCTGTTATCTGTGGAAGAGAACCAATCATTTTCTTTACATTGTCTTACATTTTTTTATGTTACAGGCGATGAAAATCAAGATGCCCACTCTTTCTGTAGAGATTAACTCTCGGGTTCTGCTAGTAATCACTGCTATTTTTTTCCTTACAGCGGACTCATTTTCTCAAGTCACTTCAAGAGTGAGCGATGAAAAAACCAAAAAACCAATTCCTTTCGCCAGTATTTGGATTCAAGGCACTCAGATCGGAACGACGTCTGCGGCGGATGGTTCTTTTCAAATTGATACCGGTGAGGACGACAGTCTGGTATTTTCAGCAGTCGGATATAAAAGGAGCGTTTTAGCTGTAAACGATATCTCAGACACGGTTCGTTTGACCTCAAGTGTGATCGAGTTGAGTGAGGTAACAATCAGTCCTTCAGCGGATCGGTTTCTCAAATTAGGTGAAGTAAACAGAAAGGATATAGAGATACATTGGCGGCCTTCGGTTTCCTGGAGTGTCGGGCGGTACTTTGAATACAATGGGGAGATCGCTGAGACTCCCTACATCAAAGATTTATCGATTGTTACTACGAGCAAACTAAAGGAATCTACTGTGAAGATTCTTCTATATGAACTTGATGAAGACGGGAACCCCACGGGATTAATTCACGATGAAAACATTATTGCTACGGTGAAAAAAGGGAAGCGAAAACAAACTTTGGTTGATCTTTCTGAATTGTTCCTCCGCTTTCCCAAAAATGGACTATTGGTAGCCGTGGAAGCAATAAATTTAGAGTCAAATATTTACCATTTCACAAAGAAGATTTGTAACAAGGAAACGGGAAAGTGTAAAAAACAAGAGTTTCAGTCATTACAGCCAAAATGGGGAGGTCTTCCGAGATCTTACAATTCTTACGCTTGGATTTACAGAGATGAAAAATGGTCAAAACTCGGCGACCATTTGGATGAGTTTACAGAAGAAGGAAAGCGATATGGAGGGGCACTCGCCGTTGATCTCACACTGAGTGATTGATTCCCTGGTTTCAGCTCTATACAACAGGCTGCGCTTCATTAGGTGAGTAACGACAGAATCGATTGGCAGACCACTTTGTTTGTGCAGCCAAAGTAGATTGAGAACTTTCCACAAAATGGTGATTTCAAGAAAATTCAGCTAGCGTCCAGCAGCTCCACTCTCATATTCCCCTTTCAACTGATTCAGCTCCCCAATCAACTCATCCCATTGTTTCACGATGGCCTGGTAAGCCTCAGGTCTGCGTCTACGTCGATTGATCACCCGGACCATGCGGACAAAATCAAACCACATGCGGGCATAGCGAGCTGCGTATATTCCAAACCCATAGCCGGCTAGGATAAGCACGGGAATGAGCCAGGCCACACCCGTAATCGCAACCAAGCCTATGGACACGAAAAGGTACCATACCAGAAAGACGGCCATACCAATGATAAAGACCATCGAAGCAATAAAGGAGGGGTTCAGTCTACCCGCCACATAGACCGTTGTAAATTTGGGCCGGATGTACTTCTCAAAGGCCCATCTGGTTCCCAAGAAAGGTACAATGTTGATTATCCAACCCAAGAGGAAAAAGGGCAATCCAAAGACTAGTCTGATCAAGAGAAAAGTCGGCCAGCGGTAGCCTTTCATATACCTCAGGTCGAGCTTTTGATCCTTCAGGTCTTTTTTGAATAACCTGATTTTTTTGTCGATTTCCTTCAGCTTCTCGGGTTCGTGCTCGTGGAAAAAATGCGCCGCATCCAGTATTCCCTTTTTCAGAAGATAGGTCTTGGCGATATCGTCTTTAGAGAGGTTCATCTGCTCAAGTAAATGTCCCCCGTAGATGAGGTAGACATCTTTGGCTACTCGCCTGAAGTCTTCCTTTTCAAAGTGGAAAACAAGTTCGGCCATTTTCGTTCGGATGCGCTCCGTCATCAGCCTGACCCGTTCCTTCTCGTCTGTCTCATCGATATCGCTAAAGTCAATGGGGTCGCCCAGGTGCATTACCACATCACTCTGAAATCTTCTGGGGTGGTAGTAGTTCAATCCCAGTGGAATGATCTTAACGTCTTGCCATCGTGCATTGGTCTTTTTCAAAAAAGAGTCGCCACCCAATTTGATGCGGGCAGCTCCCGTTTTTACCTCTCTGATATTGGCCACCGTCACACTGCTTCCTTCGGGGTAGATTACGATTCGCTTTCCTTCTGAAAGGGCATGGTAGCACTGTTCAAACACGTCTTCATTGGAGACTTCTTCGCCGAGCTTGAGCCACGGCCGCCCAATCGGAATCATATTGAAGTGTTCCCTGAAAACGTAATTTTTAAACCCTTTTCCAAACCACTCCGCCGCAGCGAGGTAATAAAGTTTTGGCCGTTGATTGGTGGCCAAAAGAAGTGGATCCAAAGCCGCATTCGGATGGTTGGAAACGTAGATGATTGGGCCCTCGAGCTCGAGATTTTCTTTTCCTACGATGACTATGTTCCTGAACCAAGCACGGAGAAACCAACGAATAAGCGGTCTGAGGATGTAGTAGAGCAATTTTTTCCTTGGAGTTTAATCTCACAATATAACTCAGATTGAAGCAAAGTGCACCTTCGCCATGGATTGGCTGCTAGCTTTTAGCTTCTAGCTGCTGGCTGGCTCTCTCGGTAGGATCAATTCGGTAACAATGATAAGCTCTGATCTATTTACAACTTCAAGTGGGCTATTAGCTCTAAGCTACCGGCTGCTAGCGATATTTCAATCTGGCTTTAATATTGGAGACCCGCCAATGGAAAGTAAAAGTTTTCCTATAAAGAGAACAGCTAACAGCTAAAAGCTAGCGGCTAACAGCTTTCAAAACAAAAAAAGCTCCATTTCAAGCACCATGACATTCCTTAAATTAGTCCCCAACAAGAAGAACTCAGCAACATGAAAAAACTACTCGTAAGCACAGGTGGCGGTGATTGTCCCGGATTAAATGCAGTAATCCGAGGTGTCGTGAAACGTGCAAATCGCGAAGGTGACTGGGAAGTTTGGGGAAGCATGGAAGCCTTCAACGGGATTATGGAAGACCCCGCAAGGCTTATGAGACTCGACGAAGAAGCGGTGTCAGGAATCCATGT
This sequence comes from Cryomorphaceae bacterium 1068, assembly GCA_027214385.1. NCBI lineage: Bacteria > Pseudomonadati > Bacteroidota > Flavobacteriia > Flavobacteriales > Cryomorphaceae > Cryomorphaceae bacterium 1068. Next base: position 64,923 of record JAPVXR010000020.1, read on the forward strand.
GCGAGGCGGAACGATCATCAAGACCACCAACAAGGGCAATCCGCTTGAATTTCCTGAAGTGCAACCCGATGGTAGTGTCAAAACTACCAATCGAATTCCCGAATTGGTCAAACGTGCGAAAGAGCTGGGTTTTGAAGCCATTATCAACATTGGTGGAGACGGATCTCAAGCCATATCGCAGGCATTGCACGAAGCGGGTATGCCCGTGGTTGGCGTTCCGAAAACAATTGACAACGACCTTGCCACCACGGATTTCACTTTCGGTTTTCAAACGGCCGTGCAGACCGCTACCGATGCCTTTGATCGTTTGGTAACTACCGCCAGTAGCCACCACCGTGTGATGATCATGGAAGTGATGGGCCGCGATGCGGGTTGGATCGCTCTTTACACCGCCATTGCGGGAGGAGCTGAGATCTCTCTGATTCCTGAAATTCCTTATGATTTGAATGTCATCGTAAAACGCATCCGAGAGAGATACGATGAGGGTAGAGGCTTTGTCAATATCGTCATAGCCGAAGGGGCCAAGCCAAAAGACGGAGAGATTACGGCCACCAAAGGTGAAGAAGGCCGAAATGCCATTCGACTCGGTGGAGTCGCCTACACATTGAGCCATCAGCTCAAAGAAGCAGGCGTAGAGGTTGATATTCGAGAAACAGTCTTAGGGCATATTCAACGCGGGGGAACTCCCATTGCCTACGACCGCGTTTTAGCCTCTGTATTTGGTGTGGAAGCATTTGAACGCGTGCTGAAGGGCGACTTTGGTCAGATGGTAGCGCTCAGGAACAATAAGTTTACATCAGTTCCCATCAAAGAAGCCATACAAGCATATAATGTGGTAGATCCTGAGGGAACTTTGGTAAAAGCAGCACGAGGCTTGGGAATATCGTTTGGAGATTAAAATTGAACGACAATTCTTATGCGGGAGAAAGGCTCATTTTCGGCTAAAAAAAGCGTGAGACGTTTTGTCTACTGTGCATTCGTTTATTCTTATTGGTAGTGATGGATGGAATTACTCTTCCTTTCATTCTTGCTTTTCCGAATCAAGTATTTTGTAAATTGTGACCATCTAAAAAAAACTATGATGCGGCTCAAGTACCTGATTATTTGCACAATTACCTTGCTGTTTGCCTCCTCTTGTGAGGAAATTTTTGAAGAAGATAGCGAGGAGAGCGGCCCCGAATACTTCGAATTTAAAGTCGACGGAGAAGAATTTGAAAGTGTGAGCATCCCTGCTCAGTGCAATGGGCTCAACTTTAGCTATTTTCCTGAGCCACATCTGGACTTGCCTCCCGGATTTATGGAGATGGTAGCCCGCAATTGCTCTGAATCAACATCGCTCAACCTCACTTTTCAAAGGGTAATTTCTGAGTATACGGGCTCGAGTTCACTGGAGTCTCTCAATTTTGCCGACTCATTTCAGCCCTCCTTTCGAGCAAAAAATAACGTGATTTACAATCGCCTACTTGATGGAACTATGACCGTAGATCGCTTCAGTGGCTCGCATAAACACGGTTCGGGTAGGTTGACGGGCACTTTTGAAATGAGATTGATAGATTCGGAAAAAACGGATACCCTTAACATTACCGATGGTCGATTCAATTTCTACATTTCGCAAAAGCTTCATTGATGGAAATCGATATTTAGAGAAATAAAAAAAAGCCGCTGAATAGGCGGCTTCTCTATTTAATTGGATTTGGCATTACTGAATGATGCAGTTTCAGCAGTAGCCTCATTTTGCGGGTAATCCCCGTTGATCATCTGAAAGATTTCCGGACTTCACCAATCTCGTTGCATAAATTTTATTTATCCCAACGTGATTATAGATTCAACATCTTAATCTCCAAGATTCTTAAAAATATCGTTTCCGATAGGGTATTCATATCTAGTGTATTAGGTCTATCGTCAAAAAATAAAAGGAGGTTTTAAGACCTCAAGATTTTCAGTTTTTTCCAGTGAACGGTATCCAACAAACGGACTGTCAGACTGTAGTATTCTCAGCACACAAGAGCTGTGTGTAAACATTAAAAATCCTAATTAATCATACCTTATGAAAAAATCAATCCTAAATTTAGTTACGCTTTTCAGCGTGCTGTTATTCAGTTCGTCAGCTTTCGCGCAGACGAATGTCTTCGATGACGTAATTGCAACAAGCCCTAATCATACTCACCTAACAACGGCTCTTCAAACTGCCGGATTGGATGAGGTGCTCCGTGATAATGAAGCAGAATATACCGTATTTGCACCTGATGACGCTGCCTTAGAAGCACTAGCTGCACAGCTTGGAGTGGGGCTGGGGCAAATACTTAATTCAGACCAGCTGACAGATTTGCTTCTCTATCACGTATTGGATTCCGAGGTGCTTTCGGGAGATATAGCGAATGGAGATATCGTTACTCCATTAAATGACGCCAACACCTTAAAACTTACTGCTGCCTCATCGGGAAGCATTTTTGTGAATCAAGCACAAGTGAATGCGGCAGACCTCACAACCGACAATGGTGTGGTACATTCCTTAGACGCGGCTCTTCTTAGCTCTGAGACGGTGGCAGACGTGGCTATCGACAACGGTTTCAGTTCATTGGTAGCCGCTGTTGTTACGGCCGAGTTGCTTCCTGCGCTTACCGACCCATTTTCGAAGTTTACGGTTCTGGCACCTAGCAACGATGCATTTGACAATTTGGCAGCTGCACTAGGAACTGATATTGATGGCCTTTTAGCTGATCCTGAATTGGCGAATATTCTTCTGTATCACGTTTTAGATAATGCGTTTCCATCGTCCGTGATCAACAATGGTTCTATCAGGGCCCCGCTAAATGATGCAAATACACTTAAAGCTACCGTAACCGCGGGTGGTGATATTTTCATCAACCAAGCACAGGTGGAGTTGGCTGATGTTGTGGCCGGCAATGGTATTGTACACGCGATCGATGCGGTACTTCTTCCTTCAGAAACAGTAGCCGACGTAGCTATCGACAATGGATTTAGCTCATTGGTAGCCGCGGTGGTGACGGCAGAATTACTTCCTGCACTAACCGATCCATTTGCAGACTTCACGGTATTCGCACCTAGCGATGCTGCATTCGACGATTTGGCCGCCGCTTTGGGAACTGATATCAACGGAGTTTTGGCCGATCCAGAATTGGCGAACATCTTGTTGTACCACGTTTTGGATGGTGCGGTAATGTCTTCCATGATCAACAACGGAGACATCGTGACTCCATTGAATGATGCGAATACGCTCAAATTGACGGCCGCTTCAGACGGAGATATTTTTGTGAATCAGGCAATTGTAGAATTGGCTGATGTAGGCGCAGACAATGGTATTGTACACGCGATTGATGCTGTGCTCTTGGCTTCAGAAACAGTAGCCGACGTAGCGATCGACAATGGATTTACTTCATTGACCGCCGCGGTAGTAACGGCAGAGTTACTTCCTGCGCTGACCGATCCGTTTGCAGACTTCACGGTATTCGCACCTAGCGATGCTGCATTCGACGATTTGGCCGCCGCTTTGGGAACTGATATCAACGGAGTTTTAGCAGATCCCGAATTGGCCAACATTTTATTGTACCACGTTTTGGATGGTGCGGTAATGTCGTCTATGATCAACAACGGAGACATTGTAACTCCATTGAACGATGCGAACACACTTAAGCTTACAGCCACTTCAGGTGGAGACATCTTCATCAATCAAGCGGTAGTAGAACTAGCTGATGT
>JAPVXR010000021.1 GCA_027214385.1 Cryomorphaceae bacterium 1068
CCATGACCATACTAAAAACCAAAATCCACTGTTTAAACCTTAACGAATCTTTCATTATAGCTATTTTTAGGTGTAATAATTTTAAGAATGTAGAGCCCCTGGTTTAGTGAGGATATGTCAATCTGATATTCAAGCTTTCTTTGATTGATATTGAACTGCTTAATGAGCATGCCATTCAAATTCAATATTGCGATTTCAGAGATACTTTTCGAGTTATCCGATTTCTCAATATTAAGGACAGAGCTAGCCGGATTAGGAAAAACCTTGAAAGAGTCACGACCCTTTTTCTGATTTGCTACAGAAAGCACAGGGGTAACTGAAACCTCGTCAATGGCATAGTATGCTCTCCCGAATGGCAGTTCAGACAAGTCAGCTAGAGTGTTTTCATCATCATAAAAATTTCCGATATGTAGGTAATTGTAAGATGAATCTGCTACGAAAACTTCCGAAATTGTAGTCCAACCCTCAATTGGAATGATACTCTCCGATGTATAGTGACTTGAATTAATAGGAAAACCCAAAATATCATAGAATTCATGAGTAGAAAAATTAAAGCCTATATTATTAGAACTAACATTAGTACCCTCTAGCTCCATACCTGAAACCGATAACTCAACTAAATATGACATTCCAATTTCTAAAGGTTCAATTAATTCTACACCAACAATTTCTCGATAGTTATCTTGAATGTAGTAAGTATAAAGACCGATAATTCCTTCTCCAGAAAAAGGACTTTCATTTCCAAATGCCAATTCAGGTGGAGATAGCAGATCAATTTCTGAGCAGGTATGATACCATTCAGGAGTGGGAAGTTCTTGTTCAGGTGCTGCAATACTTGCATACCAATCAGCGCACTCAAGCGTAACATTTGCCGCTTGAGTCGGACAGTTTATTCCCTCTTCAAACCCGCCATTGGGTACTAAATTTTGGGCTAAACCATTCACGCTACCCGCCAATAGAGCGAGTAAAAAAAGGACTCTACTTTTCATAATTATTGATTGTTAGAAGGTGCCTTCCGATTTTCGGAAAGGCTACAAGGTTAATTCTCAATAACTTCATCTTTTGATTAAGTCAGAGAGTAGGGTTACTTCTGTCACCTCATATGCTCCTTCTTTTTTTATCATGCGCTAAATTCTGACTCTTGGCAAACAAGATAATAAATACTGCATTGTTCTATGGCAAAATGGCTTTAAGGATTGAGCGGGCTAGTTTCATAAATGTTCTGTTTTTTTACCACCAGTTGGTCAATGGTTTTAAAGCTCAAATAAAACAGTCTGAATGCAAGCAGAAATGTATCGGAATTTGCTGACGTTTATTATCAGGCTTATCTGATGAGTATGTTTAGTGAGAGCACCAAAAAACCTACTATGCTATGCAAAAACCCACCGCAGACGAGCGGTTGGTTTTTTTTGTTTGGGGGTAGTTTATCTCCCGATCACAAACTTCTCCATCTCGACTGCCACATCAGTCGTGAGACGATACAAGTAAATACCATTTGGCAAGGCACTTCCATCGAAGTGAATGCGGTAGCTCAAGTCGGGCTGCGCCTCTTGGTTGAAAAGCGTTTCGACCACACGTCCATTTAGATCGTACACTTCAAGCGTGGCGCTTCCTCCGTTTTCAATGGCGAAGGTCACATCTGAATGGCCTTGAGTAGGGTTGGGGTTGCTATTGAGCACGATACCTGAACCAATGGCAAAGGGTTGCCACGCCGAGAATGGCCCCGCGATCAGCGGAGTTTGCGAGCACCCGCACCGCACTCTCCACTCAAAACTCCCCGTTCCCAATACACTTTTCGGAATGTTGAAACTCGAAGCATTTGCCCCTCCGATTATTCTGCTTCCCAATATACTCGCACTGCCTTCATTCCTTACCTGTATTTGACAACCAATTTGAAGTGGTAGGGGAGCCCATTCGATTTCGACCGTCTGGGGATTATCCGTAGTGCTGATACTCGATGGATTGACCGCAGGAAAAGGATTCTCGCAAGTCGTGCTTCCTTCGCACACCTCGCAAGAGCCAAAGCAAACGGCATCAAGTAGGGTCTCTTCGCCCGGCATGATCAGCACGCGGTTGTTTCCACCAAAGCCATCGGGTAGGCCACAGGCTGAAGGAACATCTTCTTCACCGGCAAAGCTATCGCCGTTCAGGAACTTCCACAAGAGACTAGCGCCTTGAACTTCGGAAATGGTGAAGCTGTATACTCCGTTTCCATCATTGTTCATAGGCTCGGGAGTAAAGCCATTGAACGACCCCGCTATATGGAGACCGTCGGGATCGATGCTCGTCAACTCAGATGCATCTACTCTAAAAGTCAGGTCATTTACATTGTTGGGGTCGGGACAAGCAGTGCAGGATGAATAGCACACCGCGTCGAGCACTGCATCACTCGAGGATGCCGTATACACTCTATTGCCAAAATTTCCCGCAGCACACAAGCCCACGGGGTTTTCAAAACCACTGTTCACTCTGAATTTATACTCAATCGGCTCACCTTCGATTAGGGTGATTGTCGTTTGGTAAATGCCATTGCCGATGGAATCCAGTACCAATTTCTCAAAGTCGTTGAACGTACCTGAAACACTTACCGTATCTGTCACTGCATTGATGTTCTCCTGGCTCATATCCACTCTTAGTGTCACGTTTACGGCGTTTACACTCAAGTCAGGCGTGGGTAGCTGCACGGTGGTATAAATTCTGTATTCACCCGGTTGCAATTTAAAAGAGTTGCTCAAGTTGTTTTCGAAAATGGCGTTCCCGCCAAAGTAATCGTACCATACCCCCGTTTGGGTAAACCCGGGAATGATGCTGACGGGCACCACGTCGAAGTTTCCGATGATGACCACATCCATCGACTCGTGTTGTATGATGAGTCTTTTTCCCGTTCCACCCACATCGTAGTTAAAGTTGCTCGAGCCAAAGGCGGGGTAGTCGGTTTTTAATTTGTTGATGGCGGCAAAGACCTTGTACAGTCTCTGTCGAGCAGGCTCGAAGTAGTAATCCCAACGAACGGGCTTGTTGTTGGTGCGGCAGCTAGGGTCGTTCAACTCATCGTTGCAGTAGTTAATGCTGAAATCATAACCGAGCTCGGCAAATTGCCAAAACATCTTAGGTCCCAAGAGAGGGATATTAAAGGCATGAATGGCTTCCTGACGGGCCAATGCCGTTTCCAAATCCTTCGGGTCATGATCGGGATTGAAGGAATTTCCATTCTCTAAATTCTCATACATCAACCGTTCTTCGTCATGACTTTCGGCGTAGCTTACGAGGTTGGGGAAATTCCACCCGCGGTTTTGGTAACTGGCAAAAGAAAGGTCTTGCCCGAAAGGGAAACCCAAAGCAGCTTGCTTAAAGGGCGCGTGTTGACTACCCCAAAGCATAAAGCCGATATTGGCCAAAGCTGTTTCTTCGGGATTGTCGCCCAAATGCTCCAAAATCAAATACACCTGATCGTCCACTTCGTGAATGTCATTTCGGATTCTCACCCAATTATCAACCCGACTTTGGTCGTACCCATTCCAAGCTCCGACATCTCCAAGCGTGTTGTTTTGGGTAAAGCCTTTACTTAGGTCAAATCGGTATCCATCGATGTGAAATTCCTCTATCCAATATTGCAGTACTCGTTTTACAAACTCCTGTGTGTAAGGAGAGTCGTGGTTGTAATCGTAACCAACACTAAAAGGGTGCCTTGCCAATGTGTTGAACCACGGGTTCTCGACAGTAGGAGGCCCTGCTGCTCCATTTTCAGAGTACATTCTTACTTGAGGGTTTTGCCCGAAAGAGTGATTCAGCACTACGTCGATGATTACCGCGATGTCACGGTCATGGCAAGCATCAATCAGCATTTTCAAATCCTCTTCCGTGCCGTAGTACTTGTCCACAGCAAAAAAGAAAGAGGAGTTGTACCCCCAACTTTCGTTTCCTTCAAATTCGTTTACCGGCATTAGCTCGATGGCGTTTACCCCCAGTCGATCCAAATAGTCCAACGTGTCGATTACGGCTTGGAAAGTCCCTTCTTCCGTAAAATCACGCACCAATAGTTCATAGATGATGAGGCGATCGAGAGGAGGTCGCTGGAAGTTGTCGTCTTGCCATTCGTATTGCTCTTGATTGGTCTGGAGCACAGAGACAATATTGGTCGTTTCCCCTTGAGGATAATCAATCAAGTCAGGGTATCGATTATCTCCTATGAACTGATCGTTGAAGGGGTCAAGAATCTTTTTGGCGTAGACATCGGCTACTCGTAAGTCTTCATCGTCTATGCTGTATTGAAATCGGTATTCCTCACCGGGAGTGAGTCCGTCTACTTGGACCCACCAGCGATCTCCTGAACTTGTTTTTTTGCAGAAATATTCAGGCTGTCGCTCCCAATCGTTAAAATCTCCGATGACATAGACATAATCTTTAAAAGGAGCGACCAGCTGCAGAATCACCGAAGTATCCGAAATGTAGTTGATCCCGTCGGTGACTCCCGCCGGCGGATCCATTATTTCGGGAAGACCTTCTGCCACGTTTACAAAAATGTCGTCACCCGATTGGGTTCGACCCACCAAGGTGCCATCGGTATTTCTAAAAACGAAAGCCAGCTGAAGCACATCTTCCGTGGGGGCTACTCCGTAAAAATCAGAAATGGTTAAGGTCTTGGTCCAAGTGTTGGGCCCGGTCTGAGTCATGGCCACATTCGGATCAGCCGTTCCCCATTCTCCTTGCACGTTTTGCCAATTCGGATTGCCGCTTATGATCACACCCGAGTGCATGTAGATGGGCGAAACCCCTGATAGTTCACCATTTCCTTCTGCAGCGTTATACGCGATGGTGATGGGTTCGTCGAGGGAAGGAAATTCGGGAGTAATAGTAACCTGTGCAAAAGAAAAGGCAGTAATAAAGAGCAGGCAGAGCGCCGAAACGAAAGACTTCATAAGAAGAGATTAAATTGGTTTGATTGATTAGTGTCAAATTTACACTTAAGGTCGGATATTTCAAAAACCATTTATCCCGATTTTTTGGTAACTCGAATTTTGGTTCGGATATTTGGAAATCAATCTGATCTTATGAAACAGCTGTTCGTCCTTCTTTCAAACCTTTTCTTTCTATTTTCTTTTGCCCAAGATTTACCAAATTCCCTTTTGTGGAAGGTGGAAAAGGAGGGGATACAACCATCCTTCATCTTTGGAACGATTCACGTTTTGCCTCAGGCAGACTTTCAGCTTGACGAAAAAGTGAAAACGGCAATCGGAGAGAGCGATGAGCTGGTGATGGAGATGGACATGTCCGATCCATCGCTTCAAACAAAGATGTTTCAGATGATGAACATGCGCGACGGAACGACGCTCGATCAACTTTTGACGAAGGAGCAATACGAGATGCTTTCGAAAAAACTGCAGGGAATGGAAGGAGCTCCCCCTTTGGCGATGCTGAATGGCATGAAGCCGTTTATGGTGGCTACGATGATGCTCAGCGAATACGTGGGCAGTCAGCCTGCGAGTTTCGAAATGACCTTAACGTCAATGGCCACGGCTCGTCAAATGCCCATATCGGGATTGGAAACCATTGAAGAACAAATGGCCGTTTTCGACAGCATTTCTTATTCAGATCAGGCGGAAGACTTAATGGATATGGTTGAGAAAGGTGATGAGATGAAGCAGCTTTTCGCCGATATGATCGCGCAGTACAAGGCAGAGGAAGTAAACGCCCTTTTCGCTTCCACGGAAGAGTACATGGCTAGTGAAGAGGAAATGAAGTTTCTGCTTTATGCACGGAATGAAAATTGGGCGGAGCGACTCGAAACTCGACTCGGGGAGAAGACCTTGTTTATTGGAGTGGGAGCGGCGCACCTTGGTGGAGAGCAAGGAATCATAACTCTTTTGCGTGAGCGCGGATATGAGTTGACTCCGATTATGGATTAACTACCAATGCTTAAATCGCTCAAAAGCCCGTCTTTCCAAATCCTCCCGATGATCGGGGTGAGCAATGCTGATTAACTCTTTCGCTCTTTGGCGTAAGTTTTTTCCATACAGGTAAGCTACACCCCACTCCGTAACCACGTAATGAACATGGGCGCGAGTAGTCGTAACGCTGGCGCCTTCCTGGAGAAACGGTACCAGCTTGCTTTTTCCTTTCCCCGTCACTGAGGGCATGGCGATAATCGGTTTGCCACCTTCTGATAGGGAAGCCCCTCGGATGAAATCCATTTGTCCACCAACGCCTGAATACTGCAAGGCTCCGATTGAGTCTGCACAAACCTGTCCGGTAATGTCTATCTCGATGGCCGAGTTGATCGCCACCACTTTCGGATTTTGACGAATCACCGCCGTATCGTTGGTATAGGCCGCATCTTTAAAAACCACCATCGGGTTGTCATCTATAAAGCGGTATAGTCGATTGCTGCCCATGGCAAAGCAGGCTGTGACCAAGTTGGGAAGCACTTTTTTGTCTTCTCCCGTTACCACTCCGCTTTCTACCAGATCTATCAGGCCGTCTGAAAACATCTCCGTATGTACACCGAGCCGCTGGTGATTGGTGAGCTGACTCAATACGGCGTCGGGTATGGCGCCGATTCCCATCTGAAGTGTCGATCCATCTTCAACCATTTCAGCAATGTATCGGCCTATTTTTTCCTCGGTTTCACTAAAAGGTCTAGCCGTCACTTCATGGATTGGCGAATCGACTTCTATGGCGAAATCTATTTCACCAAAGTGAATAAAGCCATCGCCATGGGTGCGCGGCACGTTGGGATTGATTTCGGCGATTACCAACCGAGCTGATTCCAGCGCTCCCAAGGTGATATCCACCGAAGAGCCTAACGAGCAATACCCGTGTTGGTCTGGCGGTGAAACGCTGATTAGGGCCACATCAATGGATAGAATACCATTTCGGAAAAGCTGAGGCATTTCGCTTAAGAAGACAGGGATATAATCTGCATTTCCCTCTCGCACCGCACCGCGTACATTGGCACCTACGAAACAGGCATTGTGCTTAAAAGCCTTTGCATACTTCTCGTCGACATAAGGCGCAGCACCCTCCGTATGGATGTGGATGAGCTCCACATTCTTCAGCTCATCTGCTCTCTCGCAAAGCGCCTGAATCAAAGTGTGTGGAGTCATCGCAACGCTGTGCAAAAACACCCGTTGATTGGAATAAATATGTTTTACCGCTTCAGCGGGAGATAGGATCGGAGTTTCAGCTGATTTATGGCGCATGAGGGTTTCTTTTTCGTCGGGGCAAATTTAATCCGAAACTCCGTCATTAAAACATGATTTATATCACTCAGCTACCTGAAGTAAGAGGCTCCGTTGATATCGACTACTGCACCCGAAAGGTGTTTAGAGTCGGGCTCACACAGGAACCCGATTAGTTTGGCTACTTCTTCGGGTTGGGCTATCCGATTCAGTGGACTCTGCTGTTTCACGGATTCCAATTCGTCTTTGGTCAAGATCTCTTTGCACATATCGGTTTCCACAAAACCGGGTGCTACTGCTACGACAGATATTCCTTGTTTACCCGCAGCCTTCGCCAATGACTGGGTCAGTGAGTTCAAGCCTGCTTTGCTCGCGGCGTATCCGGGCATGCTCGGTTCACTGCGGTAGGCTCCACGACTGGTCACATTTACTATGGTGCCACTTCCTGCTTTCATCATTCGTTGAAGCGAGTGATGGCAAATTAGAGCAGCGCCGTGTAAGTTAATTTCAATCGTCTTTCGAAAGTTTTCGATCCAGTCTTCGGCTGCCATATCTAGCGGGTGTTTAATAGCGACTCCGGCATTGTTTACGACCACATTAAGTTGATCGAAATGTTGATATAGCAGATCGAAGAGTTGATTAATATCTTGAGCTTTACTCAAGTCAGCTTTACAGATGAAATGTCCACTTCCTTCCAGCTTGGACAAGGTGTGTTCAGCTTCTGTCTTATTTTGAACATAATGCACAGCCAAGGTGTACCCGCGTTTTGAAAGTTCAATGGCCGTCGCCTTACCAATACCTCTTGACGCGCCTGTCACCAGGGCGTTTTTTCTCCTCTCCATTCGATTGTTGTAAAAGATTTTTCAGAGGCTCAAGGTAAAAAATTGTGGGTAGCGTATATTCGAGCCACTCAAACCTTAATTATGGATATATTCAACATCATAGTCATCCTAACCATTCTGGCAGCGGCTTTTGCATTTATCAATACCAAACTGCTCAAGTTGCCTTTTACCATTGGTCTGATGATCATAGCAATTGTATTTACTCTCGTTATTGTAGCTGTCGGTGCAATAGATCCCGAGGTGTTGAGAGATGCAAAAGCCCTTGTCAGGTCAATTGACTTCGAAACAGTGTTACTCGATATTATGTTGAGTTTCCTGCTATTCGCAGGTGCGCTCCATACTAAGCTAGAAGGCTTGAAAAAGCACCGAGCACCGATAGCTATGCTTGCAACAGGTGGAGTGGTCATTTCAGCATTCCTTGTTGCTGGTTTGATCTATGGACTCTTTTTGGCTTTCGATTATCCGGTAGACTTTATTTACTGTTTGCTTTTCGGTGCGCTAATTAGTCCAACAGACCCGATAGCCGTTTTGGGAATTCTCAAAGACGCAAAGGCTCCAAAGAGACTCGAAACGAAAATTGTAGGAGAGTCGCTTTTCAATGATGGGGTTGGGGTAGTGGTCTTTCTGGTGATTTTCGCTATCGCACAAAAGGGAGTAGAGTCGATTACACTCGGAGAAATAGGACTGATGTTTTTGGAGGAGATTGGAGGCGGAGTTGCTCTCGGACTGCTCGGTGGATATCTTGGATTTTTCTTGATGCGATCTATCGATCATTACGAAACGGAGGTGCTCATTACACTTGCTCTGGTGATGGGGATTTACAGCTTAGCTGGTTGGATGCATTTTTCGGGTCCATTAGCTGTAGTCGTAGCAGGACTTTTCATCGGTAATAAATCGCCCGAGGTAGCATGGTCTGACGAGACCAGACTTTATGTAGATAAGTTTTGGGAGTTGGTCGATGTCTTTCTCAATGCGTTGCTTTTTGTGCTGATCGGCTTTGAATTACTCATAGTCGCACTAGACGGGCAATATATTCTCTTTGGAGTTTTAGCAATCCCGATTACTCTTTTAGCAAGGTACCTGGCTATTTCAGGCCCTGTAGCCATCTTCAAAGAAAAACTGGAGTTTATTCCTAAAACGGACATCATTCTCACTTGGGGCGGAATTAGAGGCGGTATATCCATCGCACTGGCTCTTTCACTTGAGCCTCAGATGAACCGCGAATTGTTTTTGACCATGACTTACGTGGTGGTGGTCTTCTCCATAATCGGGCAGGGGTTAACCATCGGTCCATTGATTAAGCGGATTCTGGCGAAGAGCGGCGAAACGGTTAAGGAATCCTAAAAATAAGAAAGATGAGAATCGATTTCCTAGTCATTGCTGTCGGGCTGTTTTGGAACTGTTCTTCTCCTACCCCCGACTCTAACAAGGAGGTATCAGTTGAGATAAGCCAAAACGAGCAGGGATTACCCAAAGTAGGCTTCAATTGCAAAGCCAGTTACAATATCGTTCAGCAAACTGCTTTTGCAGATCAACTATTCGCTGAATTGAGCGAAAAAGTATTGGAAAATATGGTGCTCCGTATTCCGGGAGGAACCAGATCACAGAAGGATTTCTCTCAAGATTGGCCAGACGAGAAAATGAAACTTTGGATCGAGCTTCAAAAGAAGTACGGCTATACCATGGTGTTTGATGTCAATGGAAATGATACTCCTGAAAATCAGCTCGCGCTTATCAGAAGGTGGCAAAAGAACGGAGCTGAATTTGAATTCTTGGAGATGATGACGGAGTACTACCTCCCGAAATTTGCTAAACCCGACCTGAGTAAGCCAGAGGTAACCAGGCGAGTCAATGCCCAAATATACACGGAGGAGATTCTACCGGCATTTTTCGAACAGCTGGATTCACTGAACCTACCTTATTTCTTAATCTTTGCACCTGCAAAGAAGACGAAGACCGGGGCAGAACGCTACGCCGATTGGAATCAACATATGATTGATTTTGTCAAGAATCATCAAGGCGCTCAGCGGCTTGGAGCGGTACTTCATTTGTACCAAAAGGACTATACCAAGCCCTATGATTACGATCAAATAGATCGATTACGAGAGGCGCTGCCCAATACCCCTATTGCAGTTACCGAGCTAGGTGTTCTGGATCGATCGGTACCGATAGAAGATCACCCGACGGAGTCAGTTCGACACATCGCTGCTGTTATTTCTCATCTGCGAAAGGGAGATTACTTGATGGATCAAGTGCTTTATCACGACTACCGCAATGGCAACCCCATGGCAGATACACACCCGATGTACGGAGGAATTTCACCGAAAGGAACTGCTGTAGTGAATTATTTCAATGAGCTCTTTAACTAACTATTTAGCCACTTTCCATATCAAACCAACCTCCTTGCGGATTTCCATTTCGCTGGGATTCAGCGTAATCTCTTGACCTCCGTCTGACTTCATTTCAACCGCATCCATCGATCGAAACCTTGGTTGAAACACATCGGGACCATCGCTCATGTATCCGTGGTTGACTTCCTCCAGCGCGACTATTTTTACTTCCAGGGCTTCCGCCAAAATATCAGCTTTGTGCTCACCGTCCTTTACGGCTTTTGTCAAAGCTTCCTCCAGCAAGGTGGATTTTTGTGTTTCTGAAAGGCTGAAAGATAGGCTGTAGCCAAAATTGAAGGCTTCCTTCTTCAGGGTATTCACGACCGCATTCATGTTCTCTTGAGTATGTTCCAATTCGATGGATACTCGGATTGATCCCACATAACCGAGCAGCTGCTTGTCTTGATTCATATAGCGATACTCAGGGTTTATACTCATCGAGTTTGACTTGATATCATCTTCGTTGATGCCCGCTTTTACCAAGGCTGAGGTCAGTTCATTGAAGGTTTTTGTCAAGTCATTCGAAGTGGCTTCGTAAGTTTCCTTTTTGGCTTGCAGCGGAATGTTGACGTTCATCAAAGCAGGGATGGCTTTGACCGTTGCTTCACCTTTTACTCTTATGGTTGAGGTTTGCGCTTCTGCGAAAGCGAATAGGAAAAGGGCCGTGGAAAAGAGGAGTAGATTTTTCATGATTTAAATTTAGCTTGTTTTGTCAAAGGCTGTGCCGAAAGTTCCATGAATGTTTAGTAAAAAAAGAAAAGCCGTCCCACATCTGCGAGACAGCCTTCTTTTATTACTAACCAAAAACTAGTTTATAGCGCTCCTTGCTTTTCGTATTTGTGATTGACCAGTTCGCCGGCGAGGAATTTCTCGTAAGCCGACAGGTCGAAGTGACCGTGTCCGCAAAGGTTAAAGAGGATGGTCTTTTCTTCACCTGCCTCTTTTGCGGCATTGGCTTCCTCAATCACTTGAGCGATGGCATAAGTTGCCTCGGGAGCGGGGATGACCCCTTCAGCTTTGGCAAAAAGAACACCCGCTTTGAAGCATTCCAGCTGCTCTTTTGCTCTGGCCTCAATTAAGCCATCCTTCAAGAGTTGGCTTACCAATACGCCTGCTCCGTGATAGCGCAAACCACCGGCGTGAATTTCTGCCGGCACGAAATCATGTCCCAGTGTATACATGGGTAGGAGCGGAGTCATTCCAATGCTGTCACCAAAGTCGTATTTGAATTCACCTTGGGTTAATTTCGGGCAACTCGACGGCTCTACAGCGATGCATTTTATCTTTTTGCCATTTTGAAAATTGTACCGCAAGAACGGAAAGGCTATTCCCGCAAAGTTGGAGCCACCGCCAAATGGCGCAACGATTACATCTGGTTCATCTCCGGCTATTTCAAATTGCTTCTCGGCTTCCAAGCCAATGATGGTTTGGTGCAACAATACGTGATTCAAGACACTACCAAGGGCGTACTTTGTTTCCTCATCCTGCACAGCTCGCTCGATCGCTTCCGAAATGGCTATGCCCAAACTACCCGGGCTATCCGGGTCTTGAGCCAATATTTTCCGACCCGCTTCCGTACGGTCAGAAGGAGATGGATAGCAGTTTGCTCCGTAGGTATTCATCATCATTTTTCGGTAGGGCTTCTGCTGATAGCTCAACTTGACCATGTACACCTCGAGATCAATACCGAATTTCTGACAGGCGTAGCTCAATGCACTTCCCCATTGACCGGCTCCCGTCTCTGTGGTTATCCGTTTTACGCCTTGCTTCATGTTGTAGTAAGCTTGTGGGATAGCCGTATTTGGCTTGTGTGATCCTGATGGGCTTCCTCCTTCGTATTTGTAGTAGATTTTGGCCGATGTGCCTAAGGCTTTTTCCAATCCGTGCGCTCTGAACAGCGGCGAAGGACGGTAGATTTTGTAAGCATCGAGCACCTCTTCGGGGATATCCACAAATCGGTCTGCACTTACTTCCTGTTTGATCAACTCCATGGGGAATAGCGGTGCCAAGTCTTCGGGCCCCATGGGTTCTTTCGTACCCGGATGAAGAGGGGGCATGGGTTTATTCGGCATATCCGCCATGATATTGTACCATGCTCTCGGCATCTGTGCTTCTTCTAAAAGGAATTTGTGTTGTTTCATCATTTCTGTTTTTTGATTTTTAGCAATAAAAAAAGCCCGCTGCGGATGCAGCGGGCTCTGTTGTATAAGACTGTTGTTTGTTGTTACGTCAAATTACAAGCATAGAATGGCTGCACGGATCGATCCATGTGCCACCACCAAAAATTTGTGCTTGTTGAAAAATTCATACTGCAAAGTAAGCGGATAGTTTTCTTACTTTCAAAGCATCATCTCAAAAAATATTTTGAGATACTAATTCAGAAGGTCATTAATCATCTAGACATTAACACATTACGGCGATCAATTTTTTATTGGTTCATTCTTGGACTTGCAATTGCCCTTTCGGGATGCTCGGCCACCACCATTTACAATTCAAAAGTGAAGGGTTTTTGCTTGGAATCTCCGCCGATGAAAGTGGAGCAGAGTCAGTTCAGAGAAATCGCTGACGCCAATGCAAAATGGGTGGCTGTTATTCCTTACGGATACACTTCGCCAGGAGAGTCTCGAGTGGTTTATGATTCGGAATTTCAATGGTGGGGCGAACGCTTTGACGGTGCCGCAGAGATGATCCAATCTGCAAAATCTGAAGGTCTAAAAGTCATGTTAAAGCCCCAAGTCTGGATCCCTCGAATGTGGGTAGGAGATTTCTATCCTGATGACATGAAAGTGTGGGAGAAATCAATGACTGAATTCACCCTTGATTTTGCAAAATTGGCAGACAGCCTCGGAGTTGAAATATTCTGTTTAGCCACAGAATACAAAAGACTCACGATTGAAAATCCAAGTTATTTCGAAGGCTTGATAGCCGAGATTAGAAATGTGTATGACGGTCAAATTACTTATGCGGCCAATTGGGATGAATACGCTTCCATCACCTTTTGGGATAAACTGGATTTCATTGGTGTC
The DNA here is from genome assembly GCA_027214385.1 of Cryomorphaceae bacterium 1068. Lineage (NCBI taxonomy): Bacteria > Pseudomonadati > Bacteroidota > Flavobacteriia > Flavobacteriales > Cryomorphaceae > Cryomorphaceae bacterium 1068. The sequence continues at coordinate 13,437 of JAPVXR010000021.1, forward strand.
AACGCATACTTTCCTTTATCAGTGAAAGAAGTCCCAACAGAAGAGGAGTTAAGAACAGCTTGGAGTGAGATCAGTGTTGAGCTTTCTACCGTTAGCCTGACAGTCCAAAAGCCCATTCTATTTACTGAATTCGGTTATCGAAGTATTCAAAAGACTGCCGAAAAACCATGGGAGCATGGAAGAGCCGAATATGAACCTGTAGCGCAGTCAACGGCTTTTGATGCCTTATTCAGTTCGGTGTGGAGAGAGCCCTGGATGGCAGGTGGGTTTATATGGAAATGGCGCTTTTTTGAAGAGGCGGGTGGTCATGGTGATGCCTCCTATACACCTCAAGGAAAGCCGGCTATGAAAGTAATCGAAGAGGTTTTTGCGGATTAGTTTATTCGATAAGACCGAGATCTTTAGCCCTTTTTTCCCACCTGTTTCTGGCATATTTCCTGAGGTCTTCAACGGAGTCCGATTCATCGGTAAACTCCATTCCGAAGAGTGTCTCGAAAATATCCTCAAGTGTGATCAATCCTCTGAGGCTTCCATGTTCATCTACCACTACAGCCATGTGGCCTCGCTTTTTGTTCAATGAGTGAAACGCCGCTCGTAAAGTCAGGCTGTCAGGCAGGACCACGATTTCACGTTTGATATCATTGATCGATTTCTCACCGTTATTTTCAACCAACTCAGTAAGCAGATCGTCTTTCAAGACCATTCCTGAAATGTGGTCGCGGTTTTCGACGTATACAGGAAAGCGTGAAAAGGTTTTAAAACCAGTTGTTTTGTAAAAATCAGAAAGCTTATCCGATTCATTGGCCATGACCATTACGGTTCGTGGGGTCATTACATCCTCCACGGTTAACTCGTCAAAGGCCAGCACATTCTTAATCAAGATATGATCTGTTTGCTCGATTTCTCCGCTTTCCTCTACAGCATCGGCCATGGCTTCAAAATCTCCTCGGCTAAACACGCTCTTCTTCCCGCCTTTATTCAGCGACTTTGTGATGAGCTTACTTAGCCAAACAAAGGGTGATAGAATGTAGATAAGAGCATTCACTGATTTTGCTGTAAAGCCTGCCAGTGAGCGCCAATTGTTGGCACCGAGGGTTTTGGGAATAATTTCAGAAAGCAAGAGAATGGCGAGGGTCATGATCGAAGCGATGATGGACTCATAGCTCAAACCAAATCCGAAAACGCTAAAGCTGTTGTCGCCATAAAGCTCACCTGCTTGGGCACCTACACCGATGGCACCAACAGTGTGCGCAATCGTATTGAGCGTGAGGATGGCTGATAATGGTTTGTCAATGTCCTCCTTCAGTTCAGAAATTAACTCACCTACTGAGGGATTTTCGGTTTTGCTTCGCCTCACAAATGAAGGTGTAATGCTCAGTAATACCGCCTCCCAGATAGAGCAGAGAAATGAAATGATGATAGATAAGAGAAAAAAGGTGATCAAAAGTCCCATGTGCCGAAGATAGAGATTCAGTTTTCACTTCAATAGGCAATCGAGAATTATCAATTAAGACTCGACCTCAGGGACCATCGATTTCAAACTTCGCCAAAATACTTCGTCGGTAGGCTGCCCGCCTTGCTCTAATGCCAAGAACACTTCGAGCTCTCGCGAATCGGAATATGTTTTTGAGCCCTTGATCATTTCAGGATCGAAAGATTTCAAGTCGGCTGTGCCTTCGGCAATGCTTCTGATCTGATCTGGATTGGAAAAACTAAACTCCGGATGATCGATCGTAAGTTGAATCATTTCCGCTTTCTTCTCACCGAAATGCATGACTCGAATCATCTTCTTGCTGATCATTCTAACGTATTGGATCTTAGCAAGAATCTTTTCCCAAACGATGTCTGAAAATACTTCGATCATTTCGCCGGCAAGAGTTGGATCGGCTTGTTTGATCATAACCCAGTCATCGGCAGTAACGGAATTGGCAGCGAGGAAGTGTACGAAATCTTCTCGTAAGTCTTCAAGTTCGTTAAGGTTAAGCTTGCGGTATTTCACAGTTTGGCTTGATTTTTTGGAAGGTGCAAAAGTAGGGATTTAGATGGAGGTAGGTATATGCCGTACAGGGTATCAGCCCCCAAAATTTGAGAATCGAATAATGTCAGCTTTATACTAGAAGGGTATCTAGAAGCTAAGATTAAAAGGCTTATATTTAGAATGAATGTTTTTGAAGATAATTCTTCGAAAAGGCACTCTACTAAAACTACTCACTATGCTCAGAAAAATCCCTACTATCGGGTTCATTGCACTCTTATTGTTATCGTGCTCAAAAGACGATGATGCTACCTGCAACGACGGTAAACAAAATGGAAATGAAACAGGTATTGATTGCGGAGGTGATTGTACTCCGTGTTCATTCGATGGAAATCTGGATGGGCTCGCCCAGAAGGGTCCATTTCTTAATGGTTCATCAGTAACATATTCTGAATTGAATGCTTCGCTAGGCTTGACAGGGAGAACCTTCGTCACTCAGATCTTGGATAATACGGGATATTTTCAATTGGATAATTTATCACTGGAAAGTGACTTTGGTAATATCAGGGTAGATGGATTCTATTTCAACGAAGTGTGTGGAACGAATTCCGAGTCGCAGATTACCCTTAACAGCATTGTCAATATGAACGACGTATCAAGCGCAAATGTGAACGTATTGACGCATCTAGAGAAGGGCAGGGTAGAGTACTTGCTCGATCAAGGTTCTGCTTATGCAGTTGCTAAAGCACAAGCGCAGGAAGAAGTTCTGAGTATTTTTGAGATACAGCTTCCCGATGGACTACCTAGTTCCGAAAACCTCAATATTGCAAACAGTGAAGAGGGTGATGCTATTCTAATTGCTGTTTCGTCCATTTTGCAAGGGCACCGCTCGGAAGCTGACTTTTCGCTATTGATGGCTGATATTCTTTCTGACATAAGAGAGGATGGAGTTCTGGATAATCAGTCAATCGGAGCTGACTTAATTGCTCATGCTACGCTTCTCGATACCGCTGCTATCAAAGAAAATCTCGAGGCGTGGTATAGCGACAACGATATGAATATTGATGTGCCTTTTTTTGGAAACTATATCTCTGATTTTTTGGCGAATAGTGCTTTTACTCCATCAGAAGAGGACCATCCTTACGAGTATCCCGAAAATGGGATGAACGGTGTAAACCTTCTTAGTGGAAATTCTTTCGACGTGAAACGAGATGATTATTACAGTCTTGCTGTTGAATTTGAATTGAACTGCGCAGAACTAAAGTTGATTCTCAAAGGTGGAGATGCAAACTGTAATGGATGCTGGTTTATTACACTTGGAACAGGATATCAAGGTTGGGATGTAGGGTCTTACAATGAATCTACTGAAATACAAACGTTTACGACGAGCTCAGGCTATTCCGATATCAAGCTGAGTATCACAGATTATATAGATACAGGAGATGTCATTGAAATCGAGGTATATGAAGGTTCAGGAAGTATTCCTACCCGAACAATTCAATTAACCGTCGTTGATTAGATTTCTTGCATTTAAATTCTTAAAAGATAGATATTGGGCTTAAAGGGCATCACTTCGTTTCGGAAAAAGCACTTTTGACTGCAGAGTAGCTTGTTTTCCTATTCCCGTAGTAATCAATCACACTCCAACTCGGTCCGGGCCAGCAATCATTGAGTTGCCAAAACAGTGTGCCCATGCAGTGCGGTCGTTTATTCATGTGTGCTTCGATGGCCATTTCCAAACCCAAGGCTTGGGTTTTCTGACTGAGATCCACGAATTCTTCAAAGCTCTGTGGCGGATCATAGTATTGCTCAATGTGTTCTGTAATCAACCCATTGCCGATGTAGCTTTTTTGGCGATGGCTCATTAGGGGTGAGTCGAGTCTCAAGCTCGAATCAGCCATCACGGTTTTTAACGTCGACATTTCCGGATAGGACTGAAATCCATATTCAACCATGAATCGGCCTACGTTATTTTCGAATTCCTCAAACGGTTCACGACCGTGCCATACACCCCAGTAGTGCATGGAGCTGTGGTTGAAGTTTTCTGCTGTTCCCCAATTGCTGAGTGGTGAGGTGCTCGTGTAAGATGCACTGGGATGGTATTCGGCTACCAATTCGGGAATGAGTTTTTGAAAAATGGAAACGTAGTTGTTCCAAATCTCAATGGAATCTTGTTCGGAATAGCCGTATTGCTCTTGCCAACCCCAGTTCTCCCAAGCCACTTCAATCTCATTATTGCCACACCACAATGCGATACATGGGTGGGAGCGAAGCCGCACGATATTATCCACAACTTCCTTAGCGACATTCTCCTTAAAGCCATCATCATCGGGATAGAGACTGCCCGCAAACATAAAATCTTGCCATACCAAGATTCCATTTTGATCGCATAGATCATAAAAAAGGTCTTGCTCGTAAATTCCGCCGCCCCAAACGCGAAGCATATTCATATTGGCTTCTTTGGCGGCAGCTATGAGGGCTTGGTATTTTTCGGGAGTCACGCGCGACAGAAAAACATCCTGAGGAATGTAGTTTGCTCCCTTCATAAAAATGGGTTTGCCGTTCAGTTTAAAATAGAATGAGGTCCCAATGCTATCAGGTTTATCGATCAACTCAATTTTTCGGACGCCGTATGTATCGGTAGTTGAATCCAAAACAGTCTTATCAATTCGCAGCTTTATTTTCTGTGAGTAGAGATTCGGTTGGCCATGTCCATTCGTCCACCAGAGTTTCGGCCGATGAATATCAAAGTCATGGACAATGGTATTTGTACCTACTTTCAGGTTGACGATCTTCGTTTTTTGTTTTAATAAAATCTCGTAGATGCCAGCAACGGAAGCTTCTAATTCAATTACTGTGCGCATATGTGCTACTTCTCGATTTGCCGATAGTGCTCTTGTGAAGGCATTCTTGATTCTGACTTTGTTCCAAGTCACCAGTTTTATGTCTTTCCAAATACCCGATGTAACAAAGCGAGGCCCCCAATCCCAACCAAAGTGGTACGCGGCTTTTCGGGAAAAGGCGGCTACTTTTACAGGAATGTCATCGGATTCATTTCCTGAAGGAAGTTGATGGCGATAGTCTGATACGAGTTCTCGATTGTGGTTGACGGGCGATTCAAAGACGATCCGCAATTCGTTCATACCTTTTTTGAGATAAGACTTGGCATTTACCCGCCATGTGCGGAACATATTGTCAGCCTTGAGTATTGTCTCTCCATTCAGGAAAACCTCGGCATCGGTATCTAGTCCTTCAAAGACGAGTTCTATGTTTTCGTTTTTTAGTGTTTTAGATGATACGCTAAACTCAGTTTTGTAGATCCAGTTCTCTTCTTCAATCCATCGCTGTTTCAACTCATTGTCTTGCCAAAATGGATCTTCGATGATGTCGTTAGCAAGCAAGTCGAGGTGAACCTGACCGGGCACATTTGCCAACCGAAAGGCAGAATCTCCTTCTTGGCTGAATTCCCAATTCTCGTGAAGGGTGCGCTCCGAGCGAATGAGTTCTTTGGTACTGAGTTTACATGCGCTAATCGATACCAGAAGAAATACAAGAATTAATAATCTCATCAAAAAAGCTTTGCAATAGATTTAATTTTATTGGTATCAGAGATGGTTTTGAGTCCCATACCAAAGGAGTCTTTTGTCTCTTGGCTGATGTGTGATGTGAAGTGCAAAGCATCCACACCAACATTTGCCAGCATCAATGCATTTGTGGCATTCACGCCGCTTCCTGCCATAATCTCCATTCGACCATTTGCCCAGGCCACCAAATCACTTATCAAGTCAATCCCATCGATAGCTCTTGGCTTTTGTCCCGAAGTAAGCAATCGGTCAAAGCCCAAATCAATCAGCTTGTTCAGAGATTCCTTCGGGTTTTTTGAAAAATCGAATGCTCGGTGAAAAGTTGTTTCTAGCCCAAGGATCTTCGCTTCTTTGATTAACTCTGCATTTGCATTGAGGTCAATGGCCTTGTTTTCAGTCAAACAACCAAAGACGACTCCGCTAGCTCCTGCATTTGCCAGAAAATCGATATCGTCGAGCATGATTTCGATCTCTCGGGGCGAGTACACAAAATCGCCTTCGCGATGCCTCAGCATGGCATGCACTTCAGCTACTTCGGCACATTCGGCAACTAGTCCGATACTCGGAGTCAACCCGCCAACCGAAAGGGCCGAGCAAAGTTCGACTCGTTTCGCTCCAAAGCGCCTCGCCAATTCAGCGCCCTTATAAGAATCTATGCAAACTTCTAAAGTCATTCGGCGATAATTTCATCAATAAATATCCACGCGTCTGATCCTGCAGCTTCATGCCAATCGGGAACAACGCCCAGGTTTTTGGCGGTAAGCCGTATAAAGGTAACCGGTTCAACGGTTTCTACAGTGACGGATAAGGGTAGAATGTATTTACCCCGCTTCTTTGGATCATTACCGCTTTTTATGGTCCCCCATGAAATCCAGTTTTTGCCATCAGCGGAAACATCAACGGACATTTCGGTGGGTATGAAAATCCATGAATTGTTGTACTGATAAAAGTGAGCTGTGACGGATGAGACTTCTGTAGGAGCATATAAGCGAACGGTGCATTCCAAGTCCTTTCCCCAGAAACCTTGCCAGCTGCCGTCACGGAAATTGAGGGTGCCCAATTTGCTGTCCACCAATCCATTTTCGCCGCCTGCGGTATACCATTTGCTGAATTCCGAGTGGTAAGTCACTTCAGCATTTACCGCCTTGTGTTGCGAAACGGGAACAAAGATTGAGTCGCCGTAAGGCTGATCATTCTTGTAGGGCTGTATGCCAATGGTGCCTGACTTTTGAATGGGAATGAGGCTAGAGTATTCGGTTTCAGTCGCCTCACAATTGGGACAGTCATAACGGTATTTCAGTGTAATAGCCTCGGAATAGGGAATCAGCCTAAGGTAAGCCACGCCTATGTCAAGTTCCATTTCGTGGCTCATGGCAACGGATTCTTTTCCGTATTGCACGTGATACATTTCTAAAATGGGGTAATGAGATTGCACCCGTTCGGTAAATTCGGAAAAGTCTCTTTTTGTGGAATCTGACCAAAGAACTTCGGCCATGGCCAGTAATCTCGGGAATACTCGGCTGTCGAGCGTTTTTTCATCCGGCACCCGCTCGGTCCACATATTGCACTCTCCGCCGATGATCAGTTCTTGTTCGCTCGAGGTGAGGCCTTGTGGAATGGGATTGAAGCTATATACCTTCTCCAGGTCTATGGCATCTAAAGCATAATCGAAGTAAGCGTGAGAAGTGGGGGACATGATAGCCTGATTGCCGTGCCTTACCGCCTCTACTCCTCCTTCCATCCCACGCCAGGATTGTACGATGGCACCTTCTGCCAATCCACCTTCCAGAATCTCATCCCAGCCGATGATCTGCTTGCCGTTCTCCTGCAGAAAGCGTTGGACGCGGCGGATGAAGTAACTCTGCAATTCCGCTTCATCTGCCAGGCCTTCATCTTTAAGCCTTCGCCGGCACTTGTTGCATTCTGCCCATCTCACCTTGGGTGCTTCGTCGCCACCGATGTGGATGTATTGGGAGGGGAAAAGCTCCATTACCTCAGTCAAGACATCTTCTAAAAAGACGAAAACGCTATCGTTTCCTGCACAGTAGATTTCCTTAAAAACACCCCAATCGTTTGCCACTGCTACCTGATCTCCTTTGCACGATAGATGCGGATAGGCTGCAATAGCCGCTTGGGAATGTCCGGGCAGTTCAATTTCGGGAATGACTTCAATATGCCGTGCTGAAGCGTATGCGACTATCTCTTTGATTTCTTCTTTGGAATAATAGCCACCGTATGTGCTTCCGTCGGGTTCTGTGCGGTAGGCGCCAACCTCTATGAGCTTGGGGTATTTTTCGATGGCAATCCTCCAGCCTTGGTCTTCGGTGAGGTGCCAGTGGAGGGTATTCATTTTGTAAAAAGCCAATAGATCAATATACTTCTTGATGACCCCCACTTGGAAGAAGTGTCGGGAGCAATCGAGTAATAACCCGCGGTGGGCGAACCCCGCCCAATCGTCGATTGTGACGTAAGGTAAGAAGGGTTCATCGTCTATTGTGTTGAGTAAGATCAGTTGCATGAGCGTGGCCAAGCCACGATGGACTCCTTCTGCGGTATTTGAGGTGAGTGCTACTCCATCTTGGTTTATTACCAAAAGGTACCCTTCGTTTTGGTAGGAGCGAGTGGTGTCTAAACTGAGGTGAATCCTGAAGGTAGCAGAACCCTCTGATTCGATAAGCCCAACATGGTCTTCGAGAAAAGTAGTCAGCAAGCGTTGAGCCGATTCCAATTCAATGGGTGCGTTGATTGAAAAGTTTTCTCTTAGGTGGAGCGTACCTTCCGAAGGAATTAGATTTTGGGGCTCTGGAATAAGGCTGTAGTTGGACTCAGGAGCTGAAGCAGTGGGGGATTCGCTACAGGAGCTTAAAGCCATTACCATGGCAAGGGCAATGTAAAACAGGTTTTTCAAATCACAGGATCTTCGATTGGAAGTAAACGTACTTAATTGAAGAGGGAATTGAAATGGTTTGTAATGAAAAAGCCCACGGTTTTTCAACAGCGGGCTTTTTGCTTGGCGATGGGTCGGTTAAGCCGATTTCTTTTCGGTCTTGATAAACTCCACGAGTTGAACTTCCGTGGTATACCGTTTCTTGCCGTCTTTGTCTTCGTAGGAGCGATTGACCAGTTTACCTGTGATGGCCACTTCGTTTCCTTTGCTCAGGAATTTCTCAGTGAGCTCGGCTACTTTCCCCCAGGCTACGAGGGTGTGCCAGTGGGTATCTTTGACGTAATTGCCTTTAGCGTCTTTGTGACCTGCGTCAGTGGCGAGGCTCATGCGAGCCATTGTTGTTCCGTTATCGAATTTGCGCATTTCGGGATCCATTCCGAGGCGACCGATGAGTTGAACTCTGTTTACCATGTTTTTCATTTCTTCAACTTTTAGATTTGTATTAAGTATTAAGTGTTGAGGTGGGTTTTTTACTTTAGCTACGAGCTACGAGCTACGAGCTACGAGCTACGAGCTATTCTTAGTCACGGTTTTTGCTGCCTAGCATCATAAAATCGTTCACGTTGATGTCTACAGTGTGGTGACGGTTACCCTCTTTGTCTTCGTATGATCCGGTGATAAGTCTGCCTTCAATGGCTATTTGCTGTCCTTTTTTGAGGAATTTTTCTGCAAGGTCGGCGTTGCGCTCCCAGGCTACGAGTCGATGCCATTGGGTATTTTCTACTTTCTCTCCTTTGGCGTCGCGGTAGCTCTCGTCTGTGGCGAGTGAGAGGCGAGCCAATTTTTTACCGTTTTTGGTTTCTTTGATTTCGGGGTCGTTTCCGAGGCGTCCGATGAGTTGAACTTTGTTTACGAGTGTGTACATGTCTTCTACATTTTAGTGGCCGTTTGTTGCTTTCAGCCTGTGTTAAAAAAGAGTGCTCTTGGGATTTGCGCTGTACCGAGAGCGGTGAACGTCGATCGACAGGGCAAAGATGTGGGAGGAGAGAAGAAGTATCCGTAGAGTAGACGTTTATATCCGTTTATAAACGTTTACAAACGGATAGATCCGCTCTGAACGGGAGTTTCAGAAGTTTGTGGAAATCCGTAGATTTTTTTGGGAAAGGCTTTTATTAACTTTATTCCAATGTTAGGCACAATTAGAAAAAATAATGGCATCGGCATTTTGGACATTGGAAGATGGTAGAGGGTTCGCAAGAAGGTGGACAGGGATGAAAAATATGCTAGAATTGATTTGCGAGGAATTGAAAGATTTAGATGGTGCAGAATTATTCTACGACTACTTAAAAGAATTTATCTATCGAGAAGACGAAGGTGACATCTATAATGGATTCGGTGGTTTCATACGGAATGGAGAAAACATTATGTTCAATTTCGATTTACGAACATTTACTCCTGAGAACAGAAAGTTCTTTTGGGAAGCAGCTCAAAAAGCACTTGCCAAAGTTAAAGTTCAGAATGAAGAAAAAAATTGGTGGATTGATTACGCATTAACAACTTTGTTAGACATGCATAAGAGAATCAATAAAGGAGAAGATCCAATGGCACTAAATCATATGACAATTGTCAAACCTAAACCAAACGAGAAAGTTGGACCAGGTTGGAAATAAAAAAACTGTGCCTAACAACGCATATAGCTTATGACGGGTGAACGGCTTCCCGAAAGGTTTTGGCTCCGTTGCCAGCTTTGGTTTTCGTGGACAGGAAAGTGCTTCGAAACCGCCACAAGCCATATGCAAACCGTTGTACACTATTAGAACTGAATGTTTAACCTATTCAAGAAAAAGAAGAAAATTGGTTGCCCTGTTTGCCACGAGAAGAACACCGTGGGATTTGGAGCCGATTACTTAGAGTCCAAATTTGATTCAAGAATTGCAGAGTCAGAAAAAATTGGCAACATTCAGACTTATCAATGCTCAATTTGCAAATCTTCATTTTACAAGGAAGGTGAAATGTTCCAAAGGTTCGCATATGGACAAATAGAAACACTTCGAGCGTTTTTAAAAAAGGATTTAGTTCTAACAGAAAGGCTAAAATCTGAATTAGACATAATCGGACTTACTTCTGATTGGAGTATGAACATGCTTGCGCCAGCTAAAGTGACTTTAACTAATGGAGAAACTTTAGATTTCGCAACTGTTAGAGTTTCAAAGCAACCTCCAATTGGTTACTATGTTGACCACTTCAAAAGACTCATCTTCATAGACGAAATTGAGAAAATTGAACCAAGCGATTACGGAATTTCAAAAGAAATTAGGGAAAAATCCAAGGACGCTGAGGAGAGAAGAATGGGGTTTTATCCAATAACCTTAAAAGACAATAGCGGAAAGAAAATAGTCATAAATGGACAAGCCTTGTTTTTTAAAAATGGTGAGATATCAGGATCTAACCTAAATCTTGACAATGAGTCTTGGAACCATAGAGAAAAGTACATTTATGAAGATAAAATTGACAATCAAGTATTGGTTGTAGCAAAAAGATAAAAACAGTGTACAACACTGTATATAGCGCATTAAAACGCGCCATATACTAACCGTTGTATGCCATTAAAAAAAACTGCTGTCAATTAAACCTGTAGATAAATTAATAGTCCAAATAGTATTACTCAAAAAAAAAGCAACTCGACTGAAGGAATTTTAAAAAACTGACGTCTAAATTAAAAAACTATTAAATAATGAGGTACTATAAACTAATAACCATTATCACATTACTTCTTACGGCAACTTTTACGAATGCACAAGTTACTACTCAATCGGGACCAGATGGATTCGTTAAAATAGAAGAAGGCTCTGGCGGATTCAATGCAACTTTAGATCCTGGAGATAGATTTAGTCGTGACCATGATCAAGCTGGAGATATTAATGGTGATGGGATAATAGATCTAGTTGTTGGAGCACGTTCTGATGACGATGGAGCAACTGACGCAGGAGCAGTTTACATTCTCTTTATGAATAATGATGGTACTGTTCAAAGTAATCAAAAGATTTCTGCAACACAGGGTGGTTTTACAGACACTCTTCTTGCTAATAATTTCTTCGGTTATGGAGTAGCAGGCATAGGAGATTATGACGGAGATAATATTCCAGACATTGCAGTCTCAGCACCTTCTTCTTCAAATAGTGCTTTTTATATTATACATTTAAATAGTAATGGAACGGTAAAAGACTATGTTAAAAACTCTACTGTTACTGCTTTTGGTTTATCTGCTATTGGAGATTTGAACAATGATGGTCGTATTGACCTTGTTGCTTGTGACCCTTCTTCAGATGTTGGCGGAAATAATGTTGGTGCAATAAGTATATTGTTTTTTGACAATAATTCTCAAGTAATTCCTAATCAAACGGTCTTAATAAATCCTCAAAGTGGCGGATTTGGAAGCGGTCTTTTAGCTGGAGATGAATTTGGAGGAAGAGAAGCGGCAATGTTAGGAGATTTAGATGGTGATGGCACAAAAGAACTAGCAGTAGGCGCTTTCAAGTCTGATGGAGGAAAGGGAGCGATATGGATACTATCTTTAAGCAGTACAAATTATAATGTAGTATCTAAACTTAAAATTACGGAAGGATTAAATGGCTTCACAGACACTTTAACAACTGGCGCGAACCCGAATGGTTCAGATGGTGCAAATTTTGGTCATGCATTGTCTAAAGTAGGAGATTTAAATGGTGATGGTGTTCCAGATTTAATGACTGGAGCAAACCAACAAAACGAAGGTTGGGGATACATTTTGTATTTAAATCAAGATAAAACTGTAAAAACATTCACTCGAATTAATAATACTGATGGTGGCTTTGGTTTAGTTTTAAATTCTGAAGAAAGATTTTCTCGGTCTATCTCTTTTATTGGTGACCTTAGAGGCGATGGAACTATTGCCGTAAACTATGGTGGTGGAGCTGGTGCTGGAAGTTCTGGTATTTTGTATTTGTTATTTTTCAAACCTTGTGATTTTATTCAACAAGCAGGTTACAATCATTGGAGTGGAGGTACAACTTTGTTTTCAAATTGGGATCATAATTCCCAAATGCTAACCAGTGATTCATTGACATTTGAACAATGTACCTTTAAAGCATTTGAAACAGATGCAGCTTATATGACTTATAATTTCAATGATGGCAGATGCATCTGTAAAGATTCCACAGCAATTTTAACAGTCAGTACCGAGTTAAGTACCGCATTTTCCAATCAATGTTATAGCGGTTTATTGTCAACTGATTTGATAGAATTGAATGCTGAAAATGAGATGATCATTTATCCAAACCCTACAAATGCTGAATTAACAATAAAGACATATCAGACTTCTTTTTCAGAACAAGATAGACTTCAAGTATTTTCTATTGTTGGCAAACAACTTTATTCTTCAAGTATAAATTCTCAGCAAACTACGGTTGATTTATCCAAATTTCCACAAGGGACTTACATATTAATGACAAGTATAGATGGTATACAAAAAACATTTAAAATTTTGAAAGAATAAAAACGGTATACAACAAAGAACTGAGCTGAAATCCAAGCCAAAATCGTTCTAAATATTCATTACAGGATTGATTGATTTAAAGTCTGGATCATATGGGATACCGGTTTTTGCGATTGCCAGCACTTGCTTGAGAAGCTTGTTAGCGACGGCGATCAATGCTAGTTTTGGGCTTTTCCCTTTAGCTACCAATCGGTCATAGAGTTGTTTGCAGGATTTATTGTGTTTGTAAGCTGTAAATGAACATAAGAAAAGTAGGTTTCGCACCTCTTTGTTTCCAGACTTAGAGATCCTGCTTTTTCCTCTTATGGAGGAGCCAGAATGTCTGATCGTTGGTGCAAGACCAAAGAAGCTACTGAGTTGCTTGGCCGATTGAAAGTTTTCAAAACCGTTGGTAGCAATAATAAGAGCAATAGCGGTCTTTTTCCCAATACCCGGGATTGAGGTGACAATGGAAAGGAGATCTCCCAATTGTTCTTTCACCAATTCTTCGAGTTGTTCGTCAAGCTTCTTCAAATCACGTTTAATCTGATTCAGATGTCGCTTAATTACTTGGAGCGCAGCCTTACTCTCTTTGCTTGTTTTTATGCTATGTTGTTGATTTTTGAGAGCTGTTGATTGCTTTACCAGTAGTGCTGACAGTTGCTCTAGCGCCCTGGCTTCAATAATAAAAGCTTCTGGTGGCAACCATTCATCAGGGTGATCCCGGTTAGCGTATTGACGGATCATCTGCGCATCCGCCTTATCGGTTTTGGTAATCTTCAATCGCATCTGAGCGAAACGTTTTATTGTGAGAGCGTTCACCACCGAAACGGGTACCGCTTGCTCGACTAAAAACAATGCGAGTTTAAGGTGATAGGGACCCGTAGGCTCCATCACTACATGCGCAAACTCAGGGAGCTGATTGAGAAGGTTCTTAAAGCCCTTAAGGCAATTATTGAACTGATGATGATTGCCATCACGAAAAGAAACATCAAAGGTATCTTTGGAGATATCGATGCCAATGTATTGTCTATCTTTAATCATAGAAATAAGGTTAATGGGACAGATCTACTTGCTCGCTAGCATCCTAAAAACAGGCTCCCGAGGCCTACAGAACTGATCAGCGTAACAGTAGAAGAACAGAGGTGACCATCATTGTTGACGCGCTACAAACGCTAAACCTATATTGGTCTTATTCCTCTGTTCAGTCCTGTTAATTAAATAGATGAATATAGAAAAGACGAACTTAGGATGGGTATAACACATAGGGCGGACAGTGGTTTCCGCAAGTTTTCGGCATTTAACAAACTTGGTTTCGGGCGGACAGTTAAGCACTCCAAAATGCCTACGTTTCATACCCGAATCGTTGGGCAGCATTAAAAAATGAAACGAATATTAATTCCAATTTTTCTCGGAGTCATACTAACAATGACATTTTACACAATTGGAATATTTTTCATTGGTGCCGCCTTACTTCTATTGCCGCTTGGCATTGTTCTATTCCTCATTGGATTGACAGGGCTTGTTACTCTGCCATTAGGACTTTATCGACTTTTAAGAAAACAAACAATAAATAAATGGCTAACTCGATTTATTGGACTTGCAATTGGATTTTACGTCGGACTGATATTTCAAAGACCCATTGACGACTGGGACAAAAAACAAAGAAATATCAGCGGCAAAATACTGACATCCGAGATTGAAAAGTTTAAAGAAGAGAATGGAGATTATCCGACCTCACTAAGCCAACTGAATCTGAAAGACCTAAATGAATCGTTACCCCAGACTTACCAAACAAGTAGGTTTACATATTTCGCTAAAAATGGCGAGTACGACGTGGATATTCCAATTCCGATTCTTGACCGATGGCATTGGAACAAGGAAAGTGAAGAGTTTGAATATGATGACTTTTAAAAAGAAAAAACGCTGCCCAACATTACCTAAGAAAACATGCGGGATATCGTTAATATGAAGATGATTACCTTCAACTTAAATTCGTTCTCGCGTGAAAGATTTTCGGTTTTTAAGTCCGCACGTGTCATAGCCTGAGCGTTGTGCTTCATTCGAAAAGAGAGACTAAGTTGCCTTGGAGATAATATTCTTACTACTCGTGTTAGTCGCCTTTGTTTTGGTTATAGGGATTCCGATAGGACTATCCTACATGATTTATCGGTTTATCAAGAAAAGGGATTACGATAAGCGAATTAGAATTATTGCGCTGACCCCAATGCTCATATTGGGATATCTGATTTATACTGCCATATATCCAGATGAAGATTTTTACCGACATGACTTTCAAGAAGTAGCTGGAATAGAACTTCCTGAAGAAGTTGATTTTAAATACAACACCGCTTCTTTTCCTGACCATTTTGGAGATTATACCTCCGTTTCCATAATACATGTTGGGAAAGAGTTCTACCAGACACTTCCAGCGATTTTAAAGTAAAGAGGTCACAAAGAAAACGCTATCGGAATCGACTCAAAAAGATTTTCGGCTGCATTGGAGAGGCTTGACAATTTAGCCATTGAAAAGGAGCTCTCCATGGAGAGAGGCGGAGGAGTCTATTACTACGTCGGTTTTCCATCAGACGCTGAAACGATAATTGTAAAAAGACATAGTTGGTAAAAAGAAATAACGGTTTACTTTGGCTTCCCCGTCGTCCACCGCATCAATCCAAACCTTTGGCAATAGTTAGTCATTATTAACCTGTTTTAACGTCGAGAAGCCGATCAATGAATCATCTTTGCCACACAAGAACCATACATACATGACTAAAGCCACCACCTCCATTCTACTCCTGGCACTTGTTTTTTCTATAACCGGTTGTGCCGATAAAACTCCCGAAAACGAAAGTACAGCGCAAGAAACCCAAGAAGCCGGATGGGAAGTGGAAAAGCGATTAACAAAAACGGTCGATAACCTTTCTTTTTCATTTCCTTCGGAGGGATATGCCTATGACAAGCGCGACATTTTTGTAAAAGAATGTATGGATGCCCTGAAAGAAAACTGCGCGCGAATAGAATTGTCCGAGTACACCGACCCGATTAAGATCACCTTTTTGAATAGCCGAGAAGAGATGGAAGAAGAAGTGGGCATGGCGGCATCGGGATGGACCAATACCTGGACCCGAGAGATTCATATCGTTGCTACTGACCAATTTTCGCCTCCCATTCCGCATGAATTGCTGCACATGATTGCTATGACCACATGGGGCTACCCGCATGAAGACTTGATTTGGATAAATGAAGGACTGGCCACAACTACGGAGGACTTCTGCAACGGATTTACCGTCGGGGAGATCTACCGTTACCTTTTGGAGGAAGACCTATTGCTATCCATTGATTCCTTGACGGGCGATTTTCACGGGCAACCTTCTATCATCAGCTACCATCAATCGGCACATCTAGTGGAGTACCTGATCACGAATCATGGACTGCAGAAATTCGAAGAATTGTGGAAGACAGGTTTTACAGCTTTTGAAGAAATCTATGCGATTTCGTTTGCCCAACTGGCAGAAGAGGTAAAAGAACAGACGATAGCAACGTACCCGACACCCGTAAGCATTGATTGGGAGGTTTTTCAAGAAGGATGTTTTTAACGTAAAGGCAATAAACCACCCCCAGCCACCCGCTCCTCAGCTTGGGCCACCCAATACAGGTTCCCCGATTTCCATCAACCGAGAAATCCATTAAATTTGGGGAAGAATGTGTAGACACGAAAATTTATACGCCCATAAGCTGAATAACACGCACTAGTGTGTGTTATTCAATTGTTGGCAAGCATTAAAATGAAAGAAAATATTGAATACGGATTTTGGTTTTGGAGTCATAAACTGACAGGAATTCTTGCCATGCTCGCAGAGTTTTCAAAATATGATTTGGATGTAGTCGAAATTGAGAGTATTAAACGCGATTTGATTGGAACAAATGATGAATTGAATCAATGGGTAAATTATCGATTTGACGGAAAGAACTTCAAAATGGAATTCCAATTTGCTTATGATGCCGAAGAAAAATCGGATATGATTCACATGAAGATTAAAACAAAGTCAATCTTAAAAGAAAAACTAGAAGCATTGAATTTGTTTCAGTGCATGTTTAAGGAATTAGAAATTGAAAATTAAAAACGCTTGCCAACAACACCTATAAGCAATAGCGCCCTTAGGGACGCTCCTGCTCATAGCTAAACGTTAGCAGCATTTGAAGAACTCGAGATAAAAGTGGATACTTATAGGGATTAACAAAGGTCATGGCAGCAGTCGACAAAATAAGTAGTCAGTTAATCGATAGGGTACCGGCAATTGAGAACAAAGTTTTTTAGAAGCGCTTGATAAGCTTGTCGCGTCAAGTAATTCATCTTCTGACCTTATAGAACTCACTGCCATACAGAAAGAAATCCTTGAAATGAGTGAGAAGGATTTAGAATATGGTCGACTCATTTCACAGGAAGCGATGGACAAACGAAATCTTGAATGGCTAAAAGGGCAGTAGTTTGGGCCGGAGCTGCGGACATACAAATTGGCAATATTCTCTTGCTCCATTTAGTGACGGATACTTGTAGTATGGCCATTGAAGGCAAAATACAATTCTAATAATCACGTTAAAGGTGAGCCAACTTTAACCTATCAGTATGAAAACCTATTGCTTATTTTTTCTCGTCCTCGCTACAACTCAATCATTTGCACAAGTCTTTACCGAACTTTCAGAACCGCCAATGTTTGCAGGTATGCACAACAGCAGTATGGCTATGGCAGATTTTGACAACGATGGGCTAACGGATGTGCTACTAGGCGGGATTTACGAAGCTTATGCGCTTTATGAGAATAGGTGCATCATCTACAAAAATGAGGGCGAAGGTGTATTTTCTGAATTGCCCAACCTCCCCTTTGCTGATTTTAGGACGGCACAACTATTCGTCGATGATGTGGACAATGATGGAGATGCCGATATCGTGATTTCGGAGTCGCCACAGCTGAACATCGATTACACCCTCCGAGTGTACTTAAACGATGGCCTCGCAAACTTTGAATTGAACCAATCATTCTCTCTCGAAACAGGTCAGGGGCGACCGTATATCCTTGCCGACTTGAATGCTGACGGTTATAAGGACATCTTCATCACCCAAAAAAATGATGATGAGGAGATGATTTACCTGAACAATGGGAGCGGAGTATTTGAAACGGTCAACTACAGTATTTACCCGGAAGGTGAAATAATAAAAGTAGCGGTAGCGGATTTTGATCAAAACGGGTTCAATGATATTTTGGCGTATGGTTTTGATGACAATGCCAATAGTTCAAGAGTATCAATCTTTTACAATGATGGTGCTGAGTTTACCCCTGACCCCGGAGTCCCCTTTTTTGAAGAAGCAAGTGGAAACTTTCATGCGGCCGATTTAGACAATGACGGTGACACAGATATTACCATACTTATGTCGCAGCCTTTTCCCGAAGAAGCCTACTGGACGGTTTATCTCAATGATGGTACCGGGTCATTCGAAGAGACCTCTATTTCGGTAGAATACGAGATTGGCTTTCAATATGTCGATCTCGATATGGATGGCGATTTGGATGTCTTCATTCCTGCAATTGAAACTTCCAGAATCTACTTAAACGATGGATTTGGCGAGTTTGAAGAGGTGGAGCATGGGTTAAAAACAATACTCCAGAGTTCGAGCAATCGTTTCTTCGATTTTGACAATGACGGCGACCTTGATCTTTTAACTGCAGGAGTTCTTGGAAATAACATCTACCGAACTTGGTTATACGAGAACCAAGGCGATCTGACTTTTGAACCTCGACACCCACACAATTTGTACGACGACTATGGAGTCAATGCGCATTTTGCCGATTTTGATGGCGATGAGGATAATGATGCACTTGTATTCGACGAACCCGGCTTTGCCAAGATTTCTAAAAATCGCGGTGATGGCATCTTTGAACAAAACATGACAACCCAACCCGTCTGCATGATTTTTGAAGGAGTAGATGTAGGAGATATTGATGCCGATGGCGACTTAGACATCGTGTCTACAGGAACCCCTTACCAATGGGATGAGCTTACCTGTACCGTCATTGCATTAAACGATGGCGACGGAAACTTTACAGAGATGGCCGATACCGGTATTCCTGAGCTTACCAATAGTATGGTCAAATTAGCAGATATCGATGGCGATCAGGATTTGGACTTCTTCATTGCCGGAGTAGATCAAAACAACTCGTTCAGCACAAATTTTGCCGTGAATGATGGTACGGGAAACTTCGAACTCATTGAAACCACTATCGAGGGAGATTTCTTCACCACTGAGGGTATCGATTTCTCAGATATTGACAATGACGGAGATTTGGACATGGCAATGATCAGAGGCTTCGCTTCAAATCGGTCGGTAAAAATATACCGCAACGAAGGTTTTGACAATTTTGTGCTATTGCCCGATCTGTATACCACCGGCACCTGGGCCCTCTCCTTTGCCTTTGAAGACATTGACGGTGATGGTGATTCTGATCTGCAACTCTTTGGAGTTTATTCGTCCGACTATACTTCGTTCAATCAAACTTACGTAAACGACGGCACAGGACAGTTTTCACTCTTTGCCGAGTCTACTTTTGCAGAGCTGGATCAGCTGTATTTTGAGTTTTTCGATTATAATCTCGATGGTTACCCGGACCTCTTGCTCAGAGGTAGGCAGCCCGATTACGAATTGCGCACTTACCTCTATCGAAATCAGGGCGACGGAAGTTTTGAACCCGTCGAAAACTCTGGTTTGCCACTCGTTTCCTCAGGGATATTCAGTACTTCCGACATAGACAATGACGGCGACGAAGACCTGGTGCTCTTTGGCACGGATAGTAATCGCGCTCGCGTGTTTCTCAACAACACTATAGTTTTAAATACGGAGGATAGAGGGCGGAAAGAAATTGAAATGACGCTGTATCCTAACCCCGGTGTGAGCGGCGAAGTGAATGTGCGATTAAATGCCCCGCAGGCGTCAATTGGCACAATGGAAATATACTCTGCGCTAGGACAGCTGGTAGACAGGAGGCCAGTTGCCTTTCCTGAAGGTGAATCCACCATGAACATATCCAGTCCGAAACTAATTGCGGGACTATACATAGTGAATATTTCTACCAAACTATTCAGCGCCACCAATAAGTTGATAGTGCACTAGGCATCTGCACGCCACGCCATTTAACACGCTTGTCCCTTCACAAATACCCCGACATCTCTCAGGTATCGGGTAATCGCCAAGATCCAAGAGGACTCCTCAACATCTTGAAAAAGGAAGAATAACGCTGCACGGCATTACCTAAGAATACATGCGGCATCTCGTTAAAGTGAAGATCATTATCTTCAACACAAATCTGTACTCGGGTAAAAGATTTTCGGTTTTAAAACCGCACGTTTCTTAGCCTGAGCGTTAGGCAACAATGTAAAATGAAAACGATCATTACAATAACACTGATTGCATTGACAGTCATCAAACTTTCAGGACAAACACCGAGAGAAGAAGGTGCTTCTTCTTTTGATCAAGAGAAATGGAATACGACAAGCAGTTACAGATATGAGATGATGCATACAGAAGAATTTTTTGAGATTACTGATCTTGAAAAGGAACAAGTAATTTCCATTCTTGGCATTCCTCATAAAATAGACGGAGAGACCTTAACCTATTGCTTGGATATTGAAAAAGCAAAAAGCTCACATAATAAGTCCATTTGTGATGGATCGTGGTTTTCAATAAATTTCAAATTAGAAAAAGAAGATATTCTCAGAGTGACTATCGCTCGGGTAGGGGGATAATAAAAAAACACTGTTGCCAACAATCGCTATAAAAACATACCCTTCGGGACCCTGCGCATAGCCATGGCGTTGGGCATAATCAGACAGACACATTGATTAAAACAAGTCATAAATCTAAGCCGATAAGAGGATTAACTCACTCAATCGGAGCCAAGCGGATCTCTGAAGCGTTGAGCGGAATTGGAGTATACGATGACTTGTCAGTCTCCTTCGATAAGGAAAAAGGAAATCGAATGGGGCTATTGGTGCCGGGTTGGAACTCACGATACATGAAAGGACATTCGAAAGACCTATTGGAATTTTGGAGGGTAATCTCGGCATCATACTCGGAACCACTGCAAGAATGGAGAGTGAACTTAAAAGCAGTCGAAATCGAAAAAAGTCAGCGGATAAAGACGTTCCTTATCAAAATCGGACTTCCTCTTCTGCGCGAGTGGCTCGATGCTGAGAGGTCAGCAACTTGGTACATTGGAAATCGACACATTCAAGTTGGTCTGAATGAAGATCTTTCGGCATACTGTATTTGGGAAACGAATAATGATCGAACAGTAGAAAAGAGAATTGAAAAAAATAACTGTGCCTAACCCGGTATAAATATCTAACTTCCTACGGTCAGCTAAGGCATCATCAGATGAGTGTTGGCAACGGGATGAAGAAATGAGAAAACTGTTCAAATTTAGTGCCGATTACAAGGAAAATAGCTTTCCTGATCTGATCTACTCCGAGAATCTTGATGAGTCTATCGCAAGGTGGGCTCGATACATTGCAGAAAACAGCTCAACAAGCGAATTCTATGCTGAATTATCTTCTACTGTCAATAAGCGCAATGATATGAAAATGGAAAAGGTGGCAGGAGCGGCTAACTTTTACCAACTCACATTCAAATCAACCATTGATACAAGAAAAGTTTTCATTGAAGAGATTGATATTACACCCGACTTCATTGCAAATCTGAAGTATTTGTCAACTGAGGATGGAGGTAGAAGGGGTTTTGCAAACATCGGTTACCGTCCATTGGTAAAGTTTCCATTTAGTAAGTATTACACATCAGGAGAGCAAATATTCTCAGACCGCGAAAAAGTGTTTCCCGGTGAAACCATAAAAGCACAAATTAGGATGGTAGACAAAGTCAGCTATAAAGGATGTCTGGAAGTTGGTATGGAGTTTGAATTTTGTGAGTCACCTACTATGCCGGTAGGAAAAGGTGAAATTTTGGAAATTCATAACGATGAACTAAAAAAACCAGCTGCTGACATTTTATAAACATGCATAGCTTCCTATCCTCGGCTACGACCCGGCGGACCGGATAGTGATAAACAGACTTAAAAAGAAATCAGTGAAGAAATTACCATTAGCTATAGCTCTACTACTTTTTTTATCTGCGAATGCGCAAAATTCAGACTGGATTCTGTACAATGAGGGTAACTCAGATCTACCGGACGACCTTATTCGATCAATTGTCTTTGACGGAAACGGTCATAAATGGATTGCTACGAATGGAGGCTTGGCAGAATTCGATGACGTAAACTGGAATATTTACACTACAGACAATTCTCCATTAGTAACTAATCAAATAACCTCAGTTGCAGTAGAGAGCGATTCTATAAAATGGATTGGTTGCTACTTCCAAGGAGGGTTAGCAAGATACGATGGACAAAATTGGAGTGTATATAATGAGAGTAACTCCGGTTTACCCAATAATTGGATTACTTCAATCGCAATTGATAGTAGTGGCCATAAATGGATTGGAACCAATGGAGGTGGCTTAGCTGAGTTTGATGATTCAAACTGGACGATTTACAATACATCCAATTCAGACCTACCTTCCAACTCGGTGGAAGTAGTCGAAATTGATGACAACGGAATTTTATGGATTGGCACTTCAAGCGGAACAAATGATAGTGGTTTATCCAAATTTGATGGTCAAAATTGGACTTTGTACAACACTGACAACTCGGGCTTGGCAGGAAATGATGTTACAGCAATCGCTTTAGATAGTAATCAACATGTTTGGACGGGATCATATTATCAAGATATGTCATATTTTGATGGTCAGGATTGGATATTGCACGATACCGTTCGTGAAGGAGGTAGTGGATATGCGACTACAATTGCCATTGATAATGAAGGTTCGAAATGGATTGGAACGTATGGATTTGGCAACACCATAGGCTTTGCAAAATTTGATGGAACAAATTGGTTTGTCTTAAACGAAAACAACTCGGAGTTACCGGTCAATAATGTGCTGACAATAGCCATTGACGAGAATGGTTCAAAATGGATAGGCATGTACTATGGAGGTTTGGCGGTATATTCAGGAAGTGGCCTAGTGACAAGTCTGTCAAGCTCGGCGGAACACACAGACAAGAATTTGATCCTTTATCCCATTCCGGCAAATGATCAATTAAACATTAAAACAACGAATAATGAGACAATCAAAGAAATATCGTTGTACAACAGTATTGGGGAACTTGTATTACTAAAAGTAACCAACGGTAAATTCGCAAGCCTTGATTTAAGCAAATTAGGAAATGGTGTATTCTATGTCAAAGTCAATTGTGTAGAAAGCGCTTATGTCAAAAAAATTATATTAAAGTAAAATTTAAGCGTTCATAAGGTATTCACAACCTGCTCCGCTGTATGCGGTTGTTTTCTTGTTTACCATGGTATCGGTTTTTCTCAAACTACAACGCTCTGAAGATCCGCTCGAACGGAAAGCGTAAACTACCGCTGCAATTCGGGAAACGATTCTTCTCAACAAAAAAAATCCCAACGCCTCTGCATTGGGATTTTAACTTTGTCGGTAGTGCATCGTTTCTTCTCCTGTTTACATGTATAGAATTCGAATTAGAGGGGGGGAAGAAAGGTCAGGCAGCCATGATCAAGGCCACATCGCTGTAGGCGCTCGACTTTGTGCCGCTGATGGCTTTTACCTTAAACCAGTAGTCGGTACCACGGGTCAGGTTGTTTACTGATGCTTTGCTTTTCGAGGTCACCGTGGCCACTTGCCATGTAGCCTCGGGGCTGGCAGGATCTGTAGTGGTGTATTCTACCTGGTAAGCCTTGGCATGGTCTATGGCTTTCCAGTCCAGCACTACCTCGCCGCTTTTTTCGCTGCGCTTGGCCATAAATTCTATGGGCTGCGCGAGCGGTCCCGATGGTTCGGGCTTGCGGCGTACATCAAATCCCGAGCTCAAAATCACATCTTCATCACCATTGGCAGTGAAGTTTACATAGGTGGCCATCCTGCGCATCAGCTCCAGGAGGGCAGCCGTTTCACGTCTGCGACGCGCTATGGCTCTCTTATCGCCAAAGGCTGACTTCTCAAGCCATTCGGCGGTTAGCTCTGCCTGTGCCGTAAGGTCGGCAATGGCAGGGTCGGGTGTGGGGAAATTCGCGTTTCCGTCCACGTTTCGGATAATCAGCGCAGTCTTGTCCAAGAGCTGGGCTGTAGTCAGGCTACTTAAGCCGGATCGAACCTTAAAGTTCATAATCTCGAAATTTAGTAAAACGCCTCACACGTCGTTGTGTTTTTGGTCGCTACTAAAGCATACCATTCGGGCTGTCAGAAAGTTACATGCCCATCAGACCGAAATCTGAAAAATGTCGATAAACTGTAAGTAACTGTTAATGTACTGTTTAAGAATTTCGGCAGAAAGTTGAAAATCATTTATTGGCCAGCCAAAAAATGGAAGAGATGCAGGGGGCAATGTTATAGCTTTTTGAAAAAAAGCTGTTGATGCAAGGGGACAGGCTATAGATTTAAGGGCACAGGCTATAGATTTTTTGGCATAGCCTTTTGATTTGGACGGACCCGTTATTGAAATAGGTGAAGAGGCTGTGGATGGAAAGGTGGAGGGGGTGGATTTTTGGGTTGGTGATGGGGGGGCGACGTTTAGTATATGAAAAGTAGGCGATTTCGAAGCACTAAACTTTCGATTAAGCAAGAGTTTTGATACGAGCTACAAGCCTTGATTTCACTACTGTTTCGCCTATTTTTTATATACATTGTTACGTGCAGTCTTTATTCTAATGTTTTAAGTATATATTTGGGAACCATCTCATTTGGAGGCGTACTTTTACCATAAATAGCGTAAGAGTTATAATTCCCACCCGTAAATATGGTAATCATATCCAATTGGGGCCATATTTGTATTTTCTGACCACCATTACCTGTCGCTAAGAACGAGTTGTATTCTTTACCATCTCTCAGATAGTATTTATGCTGCCAGAAATATCCATAATCTCCTTTATATGTGGTAAAAGTTTTGTCCAGCCATTCTTTTGATACTATTTGCTTACCTTGCCATTGCCCCTTTTCTTTATTAACTAGTGCCAACTTTAACAAATCTCTTGGCGTTGCATATAGTTGATTGAAAGTGTTTATACTCGATGGATTGGGCTCAAAAGTCCACTTGTAATTGGAAATTCCTAATGGTTCAAAAAGATGTTCTTGAGCAAAATCTTCTATCTTTTGCCCAGTAGCTTCTTCAATTAGGCTATTTATTGTAAGTGAACATCCTGTGCAATAAGACGAAAATTGGCCAGGCTCTGATACCATAGGTAAGTCTAAAGTATGCTTCACCCAGTCTTCACTTTGCATCATTGCTGATTCATTTCCAGCACTTTCTGGATTGTTATTTTCGCAATCCATACCATGACGGTACATGAGAAAATCCTTAATAGTGATTCTTTTTTTTCGCTCATCTATATTGGCAATCTCAGGGTACTTAGAACTGAAATATGGTATCAATTTATCATTTTCGCTTTTCACGTAGCCTTTGTCAATTGCGATCCCAAGAAGTATGCCTTTTAGAGATTTACCAGCAGAGCGCAATTGATGCATTGTGTTTTTATCATAACCATAGAAATACTCTTCTAGGACAAGTTTTCCGTCTTTATAAACAAGAATGCTATGAACATCAGGATAGTTTCCTTTTATGGTTTCTTTTACCATCTCAAAAATGGTTTCAGGATTTTCAATTACGTTATTAATGTTTCCCGTTTCTATTCCATCTGAAGTCATTTCAGGAATTTGATAGGTGTAGTTTTCAGCTTTTCGAAAAAGGTCTCTACGTGGAAGCATTTCTGGTTTGTCGAATGCAGTGGTTATTAATTTAAAATTTTGCCCACCAGCATTATAACCTGAAATCTTGTCTTCGATATCTCTTTGAAAAACTACAGGGTCATTTTGAATATTTACAAAACTGTCTTGAGCTATTTGTTTCAAAGGATATTTGGCGTTGTCAATAATTGCATACAAGGTAGTATCCAATTCGGATGCTACTATCTCCAAGGATGAATTACCAACATATTCATAACTGCCTTCATATTGGGTTAACTTTTCAAATTTGTTTTGTTCCTTTTGTTTAGAACATCCTATTAGAAATGGAATTATGAACAAAATATTTTTCATTTTATATCTCAGTTTTTTTTTGATTCGTTCTATTCAGCTTGCACATAACGCTCAGGCTATGCTCAGTGTCCCGAAGGGGATTGAGTATAGGTGATGTTGGGCTTAGTATTTTTTACATTTTCCTCAATTCGTTCAATACTTTATCCCCGTCTGGAGTTAAACTGAAGGTCGCAAACCCTTCCTTCCATTGATCATGCGTGACATGTCTCAATAGACCCAATTCCAAGAATAAATTAAGTTCCTTAGAGTTTTTCGAAATGGTATTGCCTTTTCTCACTTCCGTTGCTGTATTTCTAAATGCTTGCAATGCTTTGTTGTCACTTAGCTTCTCTATTATTATCTCGATATCATTCTTTATTCGTGTTTTAGGAGTTTCTTGAGCTTTAGGAGATGGCTTACTATCAGTCGTGTCGTTAATTGTCTCGGCTTGGGCTCTGAGAATTTCACGATTAGATTCCTCAAGCACCTTGATTTCTGATTCAAGCAGAGACTTAGCTTCTCGTTCTTGGTTCAGCCTAACTTGAAGTTCATCGCGCTGATTTCGGACAATTTCATACGTTTCTTTCATGACTATGGAGCTAACGTCAAGTTTTGAGTATAACCACGGCTTAACTCTCTTCTCCGAGAGTGTTACAATGATTCTTGAAAAATTTAGCAAAAGGTATGTGACTATCAGTGCTCCAAAAGTCCACAGCACATTAATCAATAGTTCTTGGATTATATTCTTCGAAAAATAATAACCCTTAATGATTAGTATTTTTTCGTCAAGAGTGCAGTCGTCGTCAAAATTGAATAGGGTGAATATTAAGGCCCAATTTCTGAGGATAAGTACGATGAAATATGTGGC
Organism: Cryomorphaceae bacterium 1068; assembly: GCA_027214385.1. Classification (NCBI taxonomy): domain Bacteria; kingdom Pseudomonadati; phylum Bacteroidota; class Flavobacteriia; order Flavobacteriales; family Cryomorphaceae; species Cryomorphaceae bacterium 1068. The sequence goes on from JAPVXR010000021.1 coordinate 40,459, forward strand.
TAAAAATGGGTTTGATGTCTTTTCTCTAAGGTTATCTCTGAATGAGAAAAAAATATCCTTTATCATAGTTTATTTTATTATGCCCAACAATTGTATAACACACACTAGTGCGCTTTTATCTCAGTATTTCGTGGATAACACACACGCGAGTGCGTGTTATTCAGCTTATGGAATCACCTCTGCACAGCCAGAGCTAGTAGCATTTTTTTATGCCTGCCCATCCATTCTGCCAAACTGCGGCAATTCACCCCAAAACCTTTCGGAAAGATCCCACTCTTCCTAAATCGGCTTTGGTCGGCACCACAAGATAAGAAATAGCCGTTGGGAGTGGAA